>JACSRR010000043.1 GCA_014879635.1 Ignavibacteriaceae bacterium
CACTCTCTCCGTCGTCGGCAGCGTCAGATGTGTATAAGAGACAGTTATAGTACTGCTAAAATTCCCTTCTAAAAACATTAACCGAAGAATTCTTCTGAACATTTTTGCAGAAGCTTTTGAGGGTAATGTATTTAATGCTCCAATTGATATAAAGTCCCATAACCTATTTTTTATTATAGTGTTAGTGCCTGTTAGTTCAAGCCATTCATCAATAGTTAAATCACCGGTTCTATTTTGAAGTCTGATATCTTTCAGAAAAAATTTAACAAGATTAATTCTCTCCGGGAAAGGGATTGCTGAATAATTAAGCAGAGCAATTAGCAGATTAACCGGATAGAATTTACCAAATGTTTTTAAGGTATATTCATTCCTTGATGAGTCAATAAAATTAGCAGTTAAACCTTTTTGAAAAATTAATTTATTTTCAGTTTCTATGATTTTCAGATACTTAAGTGTTTCTTTATAACAACCCATAAGTATATGTTGACCGTTGTCAATTTCATACTCTTTGCTGAAATTAGGGTCACCGGATTGTGGAGTATATTTAAAAGAGTAGGCTCTACCTCCTAATTTAGGCGAGGCATCAAATAGAGTAACATCATAAAATTTGGAAGCTAAATGTACTGCAGCAGATAATCCCGCTAAACCTCCCCCGGCAATAAGTACTTTTTTCATTTATACATAAAGCTATACTTAGCCCACACCCCTACTGATATTCCAATTTTTTCAAAGGAACTTACTTTTATTTTTTCGCTGAAAATATCGTAATTTTTCTTAATTATCTTTTCTAATATCCGGTAATATATATGTTGCATTGCTCTTGCAGCAAACATTGCTTTTTTATCGTCAACATTTAAATTTTCTGTAGCTAAATCAAAATATTTTTTTGCTCTAGCTGTTTGAAATTCCATCATTTTAATAAAATTATTGTTGTACACACCGGCAAACAACTCTTCTTCAGAGTAGTTAAATCTCTTTAAGTCCTCTAAAGGCAGATATATCCTCCCCTTCTTGGCATCCTTTGAAACATCTCTAATAATATTTGTTAATTGAAGGGCAAGACCTAAATTTTCTGCAAATTTTATAGCTGTTTTATGTTTATATCCAAATATTTCGATGCATATTAACCCTACGGTAGAGGCTACTCGATAACAATATAGTTTTAAATCTTCAAAAGTCTCATATCTATCTATTGATAGATCCATTTCAACACCTTTGATAAGCTCAAAAAAATGAGTTACCGGTATGTTAAATTGTTTGATTGCTTTACCTACTGTATTTAATAAAGGATAATTTGACTCTGATTCAATTGCCTTCTCAAATTCAAAACGCCATTTGGTTAGTTGGTTAACTTTAACTTCTTCAGGTTCATTTCCTTCATCTGCAATATCGTCTGTTTCACGGCAAAATGCGTAAACTGCGGTCATTGCCTCCCGTTTTGGTGCAGGAAGCAGATTAAAAGCATAATAAAAACTGCTTTTACTTTTCTTAGAAATTTGCTGTGCTAATTCTTGAGACATCTAATATTGCCCGTGAAAAAATTATTAGAAAATCCTTCTTTTCAAGTGAAGGTCTTTGCGATATTGTGTTGTAATCCAATTTTTTAATTTGATCTAAAATTTTACTGCCGCCTAAAACCGTTGCGGCAATCTGAAATCTAAACCTTCCATTAAGAAAGGTTAATAATTCTGCTCCTTCTCTTATCATTTTATCAGCCCGGTCAACTTGATATTTCATCAATTCTTTGAATTCCGGAGTAAAAATAACTTTGTCAAGAGATTCAATTTTTAATTTAAAATCGGAAATTTCTTGTAAAGGAATATACAACCTATCCCTTTTAAAATCAATTGATAAATCTTGATAAAAATTAATTAATTGAAGTGCAGTGCATATTTTATCAGAAAGTTTGTTAGCTTTCTCATTTTTTATACCGTGTAACTCTAATAACAATCTTCCTATAGGGTTTGCAGATCGTTTGCAATAGTGGCATATTTCTGCAAAGTTTTCAAATCTGTTTACTGTTAAATCCTGCTTAAATGCGTCTAATAAATCAGTAAACAAACTTACTGTTAATTCATTTTTTAATATTGTATCCCTTATTACCTGCCAAAACCAATCGTCTCTCTCCCCTCTTAAAGATTCTTCAAATGAAGTTTTGAACTCATCAATCTTGTCAATTCTTTTTTCAACCGGTAAATCTCCCTCATCAACAATGTCATCGGCTGTTCTTGCAAATACATAAATAGCAGCTACATATTTTCTGATATCTTTTTTTAAGAACTTACTAACCACCGGAAAATTTTCATAATG
>JACSRR010000446.1 GCA_014879635.1 Ignavibacteriaceae bacterium
AGATGTGTATAAGAGACAGGGTTTATTATTAATCTGTTTCAATGGTTGTAATTAGTTTCTTCAAATTGTATTCGGAGGAAACCTTTTTTCATCTGATTGCAATTATACCATCTCAGTATTTACCAATGTTTCACCTTTGTGGAAGTGAAATGTTAGTCTGTATTAAAACAAACCTCATGGCTAGACTAATTGAAAGAATGACCTCTATACAAAATATTGTAAATCATAAGGAATCAATTTAGCAGGGTTTAAAGGCATAATTATCATGTAATTCTTTTGTCGGAGATTATCAGCATTGATAATATTCTTACCGCAGAGCTCACCGAGAACGCAGAGAGAAAAGTAAAATATTGCTTGATGTTCAAGTTTCACTTCTCTACCTATTAAATTAATCATTTGTAGAAAGGTGGCTTGAAAATGTGATAAAAGTGGTCTATTCTAATGACATAATTTTAAGTGGAGGTTAATGTAGGGTAAGAGTTAAAAAATATTTTTTTGGAAATTTACAAACTACAAATACCTCAATAATTGTTATATTTGAATATTCAGAAGTTTAATATAATATAGTATTTTGAGGGATGTTGTGGGTACAAATCTTAGTTGAGCAATATTTACCACCTAAACAACAATAATCACCCAAACCCAACTAACAATCTAAAGACAATCAATGCAATCTGAAATTCAAAATTACAACAACAACCTATCACAATCTGATTGTGAGGTTTGCAACTTACTTGCATCAACAATTGATAGTGAACTAACTGAAGCTGAATCAAAAATCTGGCACGCTCACCCTGTTTGGTTTTTAGACGGTAATCCAACTCTCGGGTACAGCAAACAGAAAAAGGGAATTAGACTTATGTTTTGGAGTGGTGCAGGCTTTGATGAAGCACTCCTTAATGTGAGAGGCGAAAAATTTAAAGACGCTTCCATTTTCTATAACGATGTATCTGAAATTGACCTAATCGACTTAAAAAGGTGGTTAACTAAATCACGAGAAATTCAATGGGACTATAAAAATCTTATAAAACGAAAAGGTAAACTTGAAAGAATTAAATAATGGGGCGGTGGTCAGTCAACATTTAGTAATTCTACCCACATTTGAATAATTACCATTACCTGCATCCACTCCAAATTCAAAGGGTAGTAATTTTAGCTGAAGTTACCCTAAAACTAAATTTTACTTTAACAAAAAGTAAAAAGCGGAGAAAATAACTCTCTCCGCCGTAATTAAAAGTTTTACAGGGTTAAGCATTCAGAATAAAACCCTGTAAATAAAGTAATAAAATTATTTGCTTTTCAAATAATTATAAACAAATCCTGCACAAGCAGCCCCTGCAATAGGAATAACAATAAACAACCAAAGTTGAGATAACGCCCAATCGCCCACAAAAATTGCCTGGCTAATACTTCTTGCAGGATTTACCGATGTATTAGTAACGGGAATACTTATCAAATGAATGAGAGTGAGAGCCAAACCAATTGCAAGACCTGCAAATCCTTTCGGAGCTTTTTCATCGGTAGAGCCCAGAATTACAATTAAAAACATAAAAGTCATAACAAACTCGGTAACAATTGCAGCCACCATACTGTAGCCGCCCGGGGAGTGTTCTGCGTATCCGTTAGCAGCAAAACCTCCTATTTGATTACCGTTACCCGTAACAATTACATAGAGAACGCCGGCAGCGGTTATAGCTCCTAAGATTTGAGAAACTATGTAGGGAAGTAATTCTTTAGCAGAAATTCTGCCGCCCATATACAAACCTATTGTAACGGCAGGATTTAAATGTGCCCCCGAAATATGTCCTAAAGAATAGGCAATAGTTAAAACGGTTAAGCCAAAAGCAAATGCTACCCCCATAAAACCTATACCAAATTCAGGGAAGCCGGCAGCCAACATAGCTGAACCGCAACCACCTAAAACAAGCCAAAAGGTACCCAAAAATTCTGCAACATTTTTTTTCATAATAACTCCAAATTAATTTATTCCTACTCGTAAGGCTTTTCGGAATCCGCCCCGTTTTTATTGTGGTTACAAATCTCCACTTAAACTTTTGATATTTGGTATAAGTATAAATTATCATTAAAAGAGAAATTAAAAACTTTTTTGTATTATTCTTCAATAATTGCAAACAAGAACTGCATTCAACTGAAACGCAAATAGCATGGTTTTTAATGTAATTTACCCGCCCTAAACGAACCATAATAGCATTTATTGTTCAAATTATTTCTGAACCGGTAAAGAATAAA
>JACSRR010000271.1 GCA_014879635.1 Ignavibacteriaceae bacterium
TGAATTTTCTGAAATAGTATCAAGAAACGGCTATGTAAGAAAGTTTTACGAAGCAATAAAAACGGGAACGGGAGAAGGAATAGTTGACCGTTTTTTTGCAACAGGTGTAACTCCCGTAACCCTTGACAGTCTAACGAGTGGTTTTAATATTGGAAAAGACCTTACCTTAGATTTCAGACTAAACGAAATGTTAGGTTTTACGGATGAAGAAGTTAAGAAGATGCTTGATTATTATGAGATATACAATTCTGAAGAAATGATGACTGATTTACACAGACTATACAATGGCAGTTTATTTAGTAGAGAATCTAAAACGAGGATGTATAACTCTAACATGGTACTCTATTTTTTAAGTGAGTTTATACCCAGAAATAAATTTCCGGAAGATTTAATTGACAACAACATAGCAAGCGATTACAGTAAAATTAAAAAAATCTTTTACATCAATAACTCTATAGAGAATCAACAAAAGTTAAACGAAATAATTACCAATGAAGAGACTACCGCAAGTATTACTAAAAAATATAGTTTTGAGAGAGAATTCACTCCTGATGATTTTGTTTCATTGTTATTCTACAATGGAATGCTAACAATTAAAGAAGCCGGTATCTCGGAAACGATATTTCAAATACCTAACTATGTAATTAAAGAGATTTATTGGAGTTTCTTCAACGATGAATTAACAAAGAAATTTGACATTACTTTGAGCGATAGTGCTATTAGAAAATCGTTTGAAGAATTGGCAGTTAATAATAATATGGAAAGGTGGATTACTGAGATTGAAAATGTTTTAGATTTACTTAGTAACCGTGATTACCAAAATTTTGACGAGAAGTATATAAAAATGCTATTTATTACACTTGCTTCCTTAGCGCCTATTTATATAATAAAAAGTGAAGCCGAGATAAAGGGAGAATACCCTGATTTAATGTATTTATTCAGAAAGCCAAATAAAGTTAAATATCAATTCCTAATAGAGCTAAAATACTTAAAGAAGAGTGAGTCAAAAAAACTACTCAAAACAATGGAAATAGCCAAAGAACAAGTAAACCGTTACCTAGATAAAACCGAAATAAGCGCATTGGAAAACCTAAAGGCTTATGCTGTAGTGTTTGTTGGTAAAAAAGGGCATTTTGAATTAGTGGATAGATGCGATCCCGACAGGGTCGGGAGCAGTAAAGGGAGGCGCAAGGCGCTGTGAAGGGGGCGAAACGCAGTTGGCAGAATTAGTGGGTTGTGGAGAGAGGGAAGACAATAAACCCCCAAACCCCTAACTTTGAACCCTGAATATTAATATTGCCACCGGAAAATCCAATAAACCAATAAACCTCCTAAACCCCAAACATATTTATTTAATCAAGAAGAAAAAAATCTTTGTAATATGGGCAATTATGCTTAATATTACAGTTTTGTAATGAAATTAGTTAATAAGAGACGAATATAATTTTACCGGAGTAAAAATGTTAGAATCACAAAAGAAACTCACTAACGGTTTTTATGCAATACTCTCTTTGCCCGCCACGGCAATGGGTTTTGCTCTTTCCGTTCAAATTGCTGCCTTAAGTTGGATTTTAGATACTCAATACAAACTTGATATCCATGAAATAGGAATTGTTTGGGCTGCCGGACCTTTAGCCGGAATAATTGGACAAGTTTTAATTGGTTTGATTAGTGATAAAGTTTGGTTTTGGGGAGGAAGAAGAAGACCTTTTATCATCATTGGCGGTATTTTGGCTTCTTTGATGTTATTTGCATTACCTAATATCGGACTAATAAAAGAATCAATCGGATTTTTAGATATTCTTGCAATTGCATTAACTGTTGCACTTACGCTTGATCTTGCAATTAACATTAGCTTTAATCCTACAAGGTCTGTTATTGCTGATGTTACTCCCGAAGGTGTTCCGAGAACGAAAGGTTACACATGGATGCAAACAATATCCGGCTTTTTTGGCGTGTTGGCGTATGTAATAAGCATAGTTTTAGGAAACTACTTTTTAATCTATTTTGGTGTTTTTCTTGTAGCTGCTTTTTCGTTAATTCCTTTATTTTTTATTACGGAACCGAAAGTTTTAGGTGCCGACCTTAATGCCGCAGAAAGTGAGAATTCGCCTGCTATTACAAAAAGTAAATCAAACATTCCTGAACTATTAAAAATATACTTTGCCCATTCATTTTCGTGGATTGGCGTTCAAACAATGTTTGTTTTTATTTTCGCATTCATAAAAGAGAAGTTTGCTGCAGAAGGAACGCCTCTTGATGATAAAAGCGTAGGACAAATAATTTCTACTTCATTTGCAATTCTGAACACCGTTGGATTTGTTCTTCCAATATTATTACTTGAACCACTATCAAAAAGGATTGGAAGGGTAAAAACTCATACGCTTAGCGTTGCTATTATGGGCGGTGGATATCTGGGGGTTCTACTCTTTGCAACAAGTCCGTGGATTATGTTTCTTTTTATGGCAGTATGCGGAGTTGGTTGGGCTGCAATAGTAAGTTTGCCATTTGCAATTCAATCAGAACATGTTGATAAAACGAGAATGGGCTTTTTTATGGGTATATTTAATTTATCGGTAGTTATTCCGCAATTATTTGTATCGCTTGTTCTCGGAAAAATTATTGCCGATTCAGGTGATAAATCAATAATATTTATGATTTGTGCCGGTTCTTTGATCATTTCAGCTGCATTATGGACTTTGGTTAAGGAGAGCAAACCGGATAAAAATCTTGGCAATAGTAATAACAAAGAAGTTTTGGGTGGCAGCCATTGATGTCTGATGTTGTAATTAGAAAAGCTGAGGCGGAAGATATTCCGCTTCTGCTTGATTTTATTAAGATGATTGCCGAATATGAAAAACTCCCCCATGAAGTAACGGCTACCGAAAACGATTTGTTTGAATCTTTTTTTGGTGAAAATGCAAAAACCGAAGGATTACTCGCCTTTGATAATAGTGTGCCGGTTGCTTATGCAATATACTTTACTAATTTTTCCTCTTTTTTGGGAAAGCAAGGAATTTACTTGGAAGATATTTTCGTTAAGCCGGAAATGAGAGGAAAAGGGATTGGTAAAAAATTGTTAAAATTAATTGCGAAAACGGCAATCGAAAGAAATGCCGGTAGATTAGAATGGATTGTTTTAGATTGGAATAAACCTGCTATCGATTTTTATGAGTCAATTGGTGCCTTCCCGCTTGAAGGGTGGACTTTATACCGCTTAACAGGTGATAAACTCAAAGAGTTTGCCGGCAACTAATTTGATTTATATTTTAACCGGTGAGATTCAGTCAGGTAAAACTTCAGCTATTCTTTCTTGTGCGAAATCTTTATCGTCTGTATTGGGAATTGCTCAGCCGGTAATTCAAGAAACAAGGTATCTTATGAATCTTGAAGACGGCAAAGTAATAAAATTTGAAGCAGAGGAAGGTGAAGAATTTATTACGGTGGGCAGGTACAAATTTAGCAAAAAAGCTTTCGGATATGGTGCTGAGGTACTTGAGAATGCAATTAATTCAGATAAAAAGTTGCTGATAATTGATGAAGCCGGTAAATTAGAATTAGCAGGCTCGGGGTTTGCTCCTCAAATCAGAAAAGCTTTAATCAAATTTTCCGGTAATATTTTATTAGTAGTTAGGGAATCATTATTATCAAATTTTTTAGAGAATTTTCAAATCAAGAGTTATGAATTATGGAGAAAATCAGATTTAGCGAAAGGTTTAGATCTCTTAGTGAAATAATTCAGCAAGTAATTGATTCACCTTTCTCATCTTTTTTTTATACTCCACCTTCCGTTCAAAATGATTATTCTATTTACGCAGAAAATCCGTTTGAGATAAGAAATTTTAAAGGTGATTTAAAAGCTTTTTTTGATGACTTTGACCACTCAGGTACATTTCAAACTTTTTGTCTCACTTATGAACTCGGTTACTTTTTCGAAAAAAAATTTAATTCAATTATTGAAAACTCTTCAGCAATTAAACATGAGGCATACCGTTCATGCAGAATGTTTTACAAGAATGAGAATGTAGTAACCCTTTCAACCTCTGAACTGATTCATGATTACCCTTTTGATAGTAGCTATCTTGTTAAGAATAATATATTTAATAGAAATAAAGAATCTTTTTCAAATGATATTTCAAAAATTAAAAACTATATAATTGAAGGAGATACATATCAAGTAAATTACACGATTGAGTCAAGTTTTGAGTTAGAGGGGGATATTTCAGGGTTTATTCTAACCTTGATGTTCAACCAAACTACCCGGTACACTGCAATAATAAATTTGGGGAGTGAATTAATTATAAGCATTTCTCCTGAGCTATTTTTTTCGATTCAGGGGAGAAAAATTACCGTTAAACCAATGAAGGGTACGGCAAAAAGGGGAAAAGATAAATTTAGTGATAGTAAGATTGCTTCAAAACTGAAAATGAGCGAAAAAGAGCGTGCAGAAAATGTAATGATTGTAGATCTTTTGAGAAACGACTTGGGGAAAATAAGTAAAACTTCAACCGTCAAAGTTAAAAAACTGTTTGCAATTGAGAAGTATGAAACGGTATTTCAAATGGTATCTGAAATTGAATCTGAGTTAGATGAGAATTTTGATTTAAATGAGATCTTTAAAGCACTTTATCCATGCGGTTCTATAACCGGCGCACCAAAGATCAGAACAATGGAAATAATTAATGAAATTGAGGGGCGAACAAGGGGTTTTTATACCGGTTCAATCGGTTATAAAAACAAAGAAAAAATAGTTTTGAATGTAGCAATTAGAACTATTGAATTATCACAAAAAAGTAGTTTTTGCAGGTTAGGTATTGGAAGCGGAATTGTTTTTGACGGTATTGCAGATTCTGAATACGAAGAAACTATATTAAAAGCAGGATTTGTTTTTAACCCTGTAAAACCGTTTTTTTTATTTGAAACTTTGTTATTTAACGGTCAAGAATTTATTGATAATATTGCACACATAAAAAGACTTAAAGAAAGTGCAGAATTTTTTCAGTTTAACTTTAGCTCAGATATAATTTTAGAAGCACAAAACAAATTCTCTGTTAATAACAGGTTGGTTCCAAAAAAAGTGAAAATCATGCTTTCCAAATCAGGCGAGATTTCGATTTCAGATTCTGATTTGCCGGTTAATCCCGGGTTTATCAGTGTAAAAATTGCAGAAAGCAGGATAGATAAACTAAACCCTTATTATTTTCACAAAACCTCTAACCGTACTCTATATGATTCAATTCAAAAAGAACCAGATATTTTTGAATATCTTTTTTTTAATAAAGAAGGACACCTGTGTGAGGGGTTAATTACAAATATATTTATACTAATTGACAAAAAACTTCACACCCCGTTGTTAGATTGTGGTTTATTGCCCGGTATTTTTAGGCAAAAAGTTATTGATAAATTTGAAGTAAATCAACGGGAAATCTCATTAACCGAATTGATTGAAGCCGAAGGTGTTATATTGACAAACTCCGTTAGAGGGATGATTTTTGTTGCTGAGTTGATTTACGGGGATAAAAAAAAATTGTTTAAAAAGGAAAAATTGCATGAATTAGGCTTCAAAGAGGGTGTTTAGTATAAAAAGTATTGACTATATTTAAGTTTTAATTTACTCATATTGTGAAGTATTTATGTCCGAAGAAAATTTCATCTCTGATGAAGAATTAGTGAAAAGGAAGCTTGAACATTTAATATTATGTTCAACAGATAAAGTTGCCTTTAAGCAAAAAACAACAGGGTTCGAGTTGTACGATTTTGTACACTGTGCCGTTCCGCCAATTGATATTGACGAGATAAATTTGAATGCCGATTTTTTCGGGTTTAATTCAAACTATCCGTTTTTTATTTCATGTATGACAGGCGGAACAAGTGATTTAACCAATATTAATCTCCAATTGGCAGAGGCAGCAAGTGAACTAAACATACCTTTAGGTCTTGGAAGTCAGAGGTATGCTCTTGGTAGTGAAGAGTTTTACTCACACTTCGAGAAAATTAAAGAAACCGCATGCGATGTTCCGATAATTGGGAATATAGGAGCTGCTCAAATTGCTGAGGGTAAATATTTCACTCAAATCCTTAAACTCATTGAATATAGCGGAGTTAATGCTTTCGCAATTCACCTAAATCCTGCTCAAGAACTCTTTCAAGTGAAAGGGGATACAAATTTTGAAAACTTTTACAAAAACTTGGAAGATTTGGTAGAAAAAGCAAATGTTCCGTTTATTGCCAAAGAAGTAGGTTCAGGTATTTCAGCGCCGGTAATCAAAAACTTGCTTGATTGCGGAGTTGAGGGAATTGATGTTGCAGGTGCAGGCGGAACATCGTGGACGGCAGTTGAAATACTCAGAAACGGTGAACCTGAAGACCAAGAGTTTTGGGATTGGGGGTTACCTACGGTATATTGTATCAATCAGGCAATTAAAATAAAAGTACAGCGGGATTTTATGCTCACAGGTTCGGGAGGTATTAATACCGCTTTCGATATTGCAAAAGCTTTGGCTTTAGGTTGCGATTTTACTGCTTCGGCAAGAATTATTCTTCGTGCATTGAACGAATCAGGCACCCAGGGAGTTATTAATTTTGTTAACAGGCTCTTTAAAGATGTAAAAAGGATCATGTACCTTACCGGAGCTACTTCGTTAACAGACTTTAATACTTCCAAATTAATTAAAAAAGAGGAATTCTATAAATAATATGAATTTTAAATCTCTATATAACGAACAAAAAGAGATTGTCGATAAATTACTAACAGATTCTTTATCAAACAGAAAACCCTCTTCGCTATATGAACCTGCTTCTTTTATTTTATCAAATCCGGGGAAAAGATTAAGACCGGTTCTTGTCCTTTTTTCTGCAAAGGCAGCAGGCGGTAGTTTTGATAAAGCCTATAATGCAGCCTTATCTGTTGAGATGCTTCATAATTTTACTTTAGTGCACGATGATATAATGGATAACGCAGATAAAAGACGCGGAAGACCAACATTACATGTAAAATATGATTTAAGTACTGCAATTCTTGCAGGCGATGTTTTATTGGCTGTTGCTTATGAATACTTACGAAGAGACCTTAACGGAACTGCCGCTGCCGTAGTTGAATCTTTTACCAAAGGTCTGGTTGAGGTTTGCGAAGGGCAAAGTTTAGATAAAGAATTTGAAGTGCGAAGAACTGTTTCTTTAAGTGAATATATGATGATGATTCAAAAGAAAACTGCTGCACTCTCTAAAATGTGTTGTGAAATGGGCGGTTTGTTAGCCGGCGGCAACGATGCAACGGTAACGGCTCTCTCAAATTACGGAAATGACCTTGGGCTGGCATTCCAAATTCAAGATGATATTTTAGATATTTTAGCCGACGAAGAAACTTTAGGCAAACCGGTAGGCGGCGATTTAATTGAAGGCAAAAAAACTTTTCTCTTTTTAAAAGCATTAGAAAAATCTTCCGGTAAGGTTAGAGAAAAGTTGGAGGCAGTGATTGACAACAAAGGTATTAATCCTAACCAAGTGGAAGAATTTAAAAATATCTATTTTGACTTGGGAGTTATCGATTTTGCAGAGAAAGAAGTTGAAACTTTAACTCAATCTGCCGTAAATTCTCTCAATACATTGAAAGAGAGTACCGAGAAAGAATTTTTAAAACAATTAGCGTTTGCAATGTTAAAAAGAAATAATTGATGGTTAGACAAACGGTTAGAATAGTGAACAAGGCAGGTTTACATACAAGACCGGCAGCTATGCTTGTTAAAATTGCATCTAAATTTAAATCTGAGTTTTTTATTGAAAAAGACGGCTACAGCATAAACGGAAAAAGTATTATAGGAGTTATGTCAATAGGAGCACCTTATGACTCGGAAATTATCCTTCAATTTGAGGGGGTTGATGAAGAAGAAATGGCTGAAGCTATTTACACCGTCATCGCTCGCGGTTTTGAGGAGTTATGAAAGAGTTTGAAGAGATTCTAAAAAATTCTTCAAATTGGATTAAAGGTATTCCTGCTTCACCAGGAATTTTTACCGGCAAGGCATATATATATACAAAAGAAAAACTTGAAATTAAGCATGGCGAAGTGAACGATGTTGATGAGGCTATAAAATCTTTCAAAGAAGCAATTCAAAGATCTTCGTATGAATTAAATAAAATATTTGGTTTAGCAAGAGAGAAGATGGGTGATCAAAGAGCATCAATTTTTGAAGCCCAGCTTATGATACTTGAAGACCCGCAACTCATTAATTCCATTGAACAAAGAATCATTTCAGAAAGAAGAGAACCCGAGTTTATTGTATATGAGGTTTTTAACAAGTACTTAAATGTTCTTTACGCATCAACAGAACCTTATATGAAAGAGAGAGCCCTTGATATTGATGATATAATGCAAAGGCTTATAAGAAATCTTCAAAAGAAAAGATGGGTATCCAGAATTCAAAATGACGCCATAGTTGTTAGTAAAACTTTAACTCCTGCCGATACAATTCTTTTTTCGAGAAATAATGTAAAAGGTTACATTACTGAACATGGCGGTTTAACTTCACACGCCGCAATTATTGCTAGATCGCTTGATATTCCCGCAGTTCTTGGTGCAATAAATTCTACAAGTTTGATTGAAGACGGTTCAACAATTATTATTGACGGTTTTCACGGTTATTGCTTTTTTAACCCTTCCGAAAGTCAACTCAAATACTTCAAAACAAAACAAGAAAAAATTAGATTAACTCAGAAAAAAATGGAAGGGATAAATTCTCTTCCCGCTGTTACAACCGACGGTAAAGAGATTAAACTTTTTTCGAATGTGGATATTTCCGGTGAGATTGAAAATGTAACTTCTTGCGGTTCTGAAGGGATAGGGCTTTATAGAACCGAGCAATTAATTGAGGAGTTGGGCGAGTTTCCCGATGAAGAGGTTCAAGAGAGAATTTATTCGGATTTGGCTGCTAAAATTTACCCTCTTAACATTACAATCAGAGCGTTTGATTTAGGCGGTGATAAAACAAGACTTTTTCACCCTCATGAGGCAAACCCGTTTTTGGGATTACGGGGTGTCAGATTTTTACTTGAAAATGAAGAATTGTTTAGAATGCAGATTCGTGCTGTTTTAAAGGCTTCTGTTAACAAAAATGTTAAGTTTATGATCCCTATGATCTCAACTATTTCTGAAGTTAAAAAGTGCAATCTGATAATTAAAGAATGTATGGCTGAATTGGATTCTAAAGGTATTAATTATGATTCTTCAATTCAAACCGGTATAATGATTGAAGTTCCTGCTGCTGCTGTTATGGCGAGTTCTTTAGCCAAAGAAACTGATTTTTTTAGCATAGGAACCAATGATTTAATTCAGTATTTGATGGCTGTTGATAGAGGAAATGATACGGTTGCATTATTGTATCAGGAATTTAATCCCGCAGTTTTGATGACATTAAAATTTATTTCGGAAGCTGCAATTTCAAATAAACTGCCGTTTTCGATTTGCGGTGAAATGGCTGCCGACCCTATGGCAGTTCCTGTTTTAATTGGTTTAGGTTTTGAATCGCTCTCCCTTTCTCCCTCAGGAATTCCTGTGGTTAAGCAAATTGTAAGATCTTTAAGTTATTCTAAATGTGTGAAGTTAATTAAAAAACTTGAGAAGTTAGAGTCGGAAAAGGAAATCTTGGATACAATTGAGCAATTTTTTATTACCCACAAAATAAGCAGAAATAATCTTATTTTTTAAGCAGTGGGCGATTAGTTTAACCCGGTGTTAAAAATCATTTCGTTTCAATAAAATTTGAACATTCATTGATTAAAACTTGTACATAGGGGTCATCCGGATTTAGGGTTAAAGCCTTCTTGTAAATATCTAAAGCTTCGTGATACCTTTGCTTGTTAAAAAGGTCATCTGCCAAAATAACTAAAGAGTGGAAATCGCCGTTGTTTTCAAACAATGTAGCTGCTTTTTGAGGTTGCGAAGAAAAATCTTGTTCATATACCGAAGGTGAAAAATCTTCATCGGTTATCTCATTTAGATGTTTTTCACATTCTTGAACGCAAATTTGACAATACACATCTCCCGGTTTTAATTCAAGCACTTTATTATAATATTTAATTGCCTCTTCAAAATTACCCTGATTAAAAAAACCGTCTGCTTGATTTCTTAATTCGATAATTTTATTTTCGGACTCAATTTGAGCATTTATTTGTATTTTTTCTTGCGTTTTCTTCTTCTCTTTTAATTCTTGATTAATTAAAAAATTGCAAGTGTAAATTTGGTCTTCTATATATTGATTGCCTTGATTTTCTTGTTTGGCATAAGTATAAAAAATTAAAGCCTCACGGTAATTATTTTCTTCAAATAATCGGTCAGCTTTTACCAAATTTGAATTTTCCAAAGCATTCTGTTCAATCCCTGAATTATCTTCCTTCAATATATCTTCAATTTCTTTTATCTGATACTCAATATCTCCGTTACCGGGAAAATCAGACCTCATTTCCGAAAGTTTTTCTAATGCCGATTCGTAATCTTTTTTGCTCAACAAATTTGTAACCTCTTTTTGTTTAGCAATAAACGAAAAATTATGAATATCATCATCAGGGCTTCTTTTATTCTGAGTATCTGCCGTTGATTCAGCATTGTCATTATCTTTTCGCAGATTTTGTCTGCATTGTTCAATTAAAAACTTCACATTTAAATCATTTGGAAAAATAGCGAGAGCTTTTTCAAAAAAACTCAAAGCAATTAAATAATTGCCTGATTTGAGTTGAATTAGGGCACTATTTGAATAGGTATCAAACTCCCGTTTATTCTCTGCTAAATGCATTGATTCAAGAGTTGATTCTGATTCTCTCTTTGTAGTTCTGTTTTTTATCAGTTTTTTAATTTTTTCTAGCTGAGAATTAGAAATATCAATAAAATAATTGTGAATATCGGTGTTATCAAATATTTTTTCGGCTTGATTAAAAAGTTCAATACACTTTTCGAACTCTTCATTCTTAAAGTTGTCAATTGCAGATTTTACAATTGATTTGTACTGAATTTTATTTGCAAGTTGTTCATCGTCAAACTTTTTTCTTGCTTGCGAAAATTTTTGAGAAAACTCAAATTCTCTTTTCTTATCGATTTCTTCACTTATTTTCGGAAGTTCAGTGCACTGTTTGAGCAAAAAATTTATTGCAGCGTCATCGGGAAATAACCTGAGGGCGTCTTTAAAATAATTTGAGGCTTGAGCAAAATTCTTATGTTTAAATTGTTCAAGACCCTGTTCAACTATAAGGTTAAAATCATAGATTTTGCGGTAAAATTCTTGTTTAATTGAATCGGAGATTTCGTTTGCTAACTTCTGTTTAATTTCATTCTGTTGTTTAGCAACTTCCTGTTTAGTTTCGAGATACTCAATAACTAAATTATAATTGAAATCGAGGGTTTTTAAGTCGTTTTCGGAAATTTCCCTAACTTTGGGGTTGGGGTGCTTTAATCCCGTTTCATATTCATTTTTCAATTTTTCGTAATTATCTTTTGCTTCGCTAACAGTGCTTTCTTCATTCAGCTCTAAGTTATCAAGCGCAGTGCGGATTTCGGCAGTAACAAAAACTTTGTTTTGCTGAGGGGTATTCAAATATTGCGAATTTAAAAAAGTGTGGGCAGATTTGATTAAATCTAAACTTTTTGTGAGAGATTCTTTAATGAGTCTTGAAGGCGATCTATCAATTTGTTTCTGTAAATCTGACACAAGTGAATTATAAGCAATCTCAACCTCGCTATGTGAAGATTCACTTCGTATGCCTAAGATTTCAAATGCCTCTTCTCTGTTCATTTTTTAACTGCCATATTTAGAAAGAAAAAGATATTACTTTAAATTGCAATTTAATTTAATTTACTGATAATTCAGTTCTAAAAACTGTAATTATTTCACCTGATTCACCGGGTATAACTACACTTAAGAAGAATTTACCCTTAAAAGTTTTATTAAGTACCATATATCCCGGATTAGGTGCTGCAAAAATTGTAAAATCTTTGTAAGTTAAATCTCCCGAAACCCGTTTAGTACCTCTGCCCGAAATTACACTATAATAATTTTTCCCTTCAACTTTATTAATTTGAAGATTATGATCATGACCTGAAACTGTTAAAAGAGGGGGATATTTTTTGAAAATAGTATCAAGCCTTTCTATCAATGACTTATATGAACTATGCGAAACATCTTGCGGTGTTATTCCGTTGTTTCGAAGCAGCGGATATATTGAACCGGCAACAGGGAGAGGAATGTAAGCCCATTTTGCCACATTTCTGAGCGGAAATAGATGATTTTTCCAATCAAAAAATCCACCGTGTTCTCCTGATGAGAATAGAGGGTGATGTTGAGCGTAAACTACGGTTTTTCCCTCAGAAGTTTCCAGAATATTTTCGAGATTTACAATATATTCATCAATTGATTTTGTATCACAATCTGACACAGTATCAACTACGGAGTTAAAATTTCGTAACCACCATTGAGAATCGCCAATAATTACTCGAATATTACCTGGCAGGTCAATATAGTTTGGACCGGGGCAACCGGAGGAGGGGAGAAATGAAACTCCCTTAATATTTTTTGAAAGAATGTAATCTTCCTGCATTTTTAGAATTTCTTGACCTTTAGGTGAGTTCAAAGCCCAATCGTGATTACCGGGAATAAAAGCCCCCTCAACGCCTTCGGAAAAAACTTCTAATTGTTTATCTACATAAAATTCGGAAAGTTCTCTTTCGCTTGAGCCGGGTTCTGCCATACCGTTCGGATAAAGATTATCGCCCAGAAATAGAATAAATGATTTTCCGGGGGTACTTCCGGCGTCATTCTTTAATGCGACAAAAACTTCGGAAAAATCTTCTTTGTTAGTTTTACCTGCATCGCCTATCAAATATAATTTAAATTCAACAGAATCGTCAGGGCTTATTGATTGAGTTTTTAATCCCGGTTTTATATATGGTTCTGATAGCGAACACCCAATAAAATAGAACGAAATTAAAAATAATTGAAATATGATATATTTTTTTTTCATAGCACCGGAAAAACTTTAAGTGATTGACTCTAAGTAAATAGTAAAAGAATGAGATAAAAAATAAAAATAA
>JACSRR010000376.1 GCA_014879635.1 Ignavibacteriaceae bacterium
TCCGTCGTCGGCAGCGTCAGATGTGTATAAGAGACAGGTAATAGAAGATAACACCTATTATGTTGATAAAACCGGATATATCCGGAAGTTAGACGAGAATAATCTTAAATATGTAACAATGTTGCGTCCACGCAGGTTTGGTAAATCGCTGTTTCTTTCAACAATGCACTATTATTACGGGGTTGAACATACTGACAAATTTGAGATGCTTTTCGGTGATTATGAAATCGGTAAAAACCCAACCGGAAAGAAAAATGCCTACCATATTTTAAGATTTGACTTTAGCGGAATTGAAAGCCAAGAAAAAGAGTTGATTATTGAATCTTTTAATACCTCTATTCTTGGTTCGTTGGTTGATTTTAACAACCGGTATAAAATTTTGCAAAGAGGGAGGATAGATAATCTTAAATCTCTTAAAATACCGGGTGATATACTAAATAGTTTTTTAAAAGAACTTTCGGGAGATGTCTTTACCGGTAAAATTATGATCTTAATAGATGAGTATGACCACTTCACAAATGAATTGTTCTCATTTGATATTGACCATTTCAAAGATATAGTTTCTAAAAACGGTTGGGTAAGAAAGTTTTATGAAATTATTAAACAACATATCGGGAGTGGTTTAGTTGACCGTTTTTTTGCAACGGGCGTAACACCGATAACATTAGACGCCATGACAAGCGGGTTTAATCTTGTCAAAAACCTCTCTCAAGATATTGATTTTCACTCCTCAATGGGGTTTACCGAAAGCGAAGTAAGAGGCATGATTAAAGGAACTATTGCACCAACGCCGGAAGAAATTGAAAATCTGATAAACGAAGTTAAAGCATGGTACAACGGGAGCAAATTTAACACGGGCGAAGTCGAAAAATTGTATAATCCGCAGTTGATCTGTTATTTTCTTACAAGTTTACAAAATTCCGGCAGTTATCCGAACCCGATGGTAGATGTAACAGTAGTATCAGATTACTCTAAGATTAAAAAGATTCTGTATTTAAATAAAAGAGAATTTGCCGGAGAAGTAACAGAGAGTATAATGAATACGGGTTTTGTAGAGTCAGACTTTACGATACAATTCAACTTTGAAAACCCACTTTTAAGAGGCGATGTAATATCCTTATTGTATTATCACGGATTGTTATCGTTAGAGAGTGAGAATCAAGGATTAAATAAATTTACAATACCGAACTATGTAGTTAAGCAACTATATTGGGAATATTTCAGACGGAGTATATCAGAAGAAAATTTGTTAACATTTGATATATTAAAAATTCATAAAGCGGGCATAGAAATGTCGGAAGAGGGGAAAATCAAATTATTAAGTGAGTATGCGTTAGAAATAATGAGTAAACTTTCAAACCGTGATTTACAAAACTTTAGAGAAATAGATATTAAATTATTGTATATAAGCATTTTATCGATGAATCCCGTATATATGATACACTCTGAGTATGAAATAGAGGGTAAATACTGCGATATAGTTTTAACGGGAAACAGAATGTACTCGCCTAAATATCAATTTCTTTTAGAATTCAAATATGTAAAGAAAAGCGAAGAGAAGGAGAAGGAAAGAGTAATAGAAGAAGGGAAAAAGCAGTTATCGGAATATCTTAAAAGTGAAAAGATAAGAAATTTAGCAAACTTGAGGGTGTATTTGATAATTCACTTTTACCCTGCCGGCGTTGAAGTGATTGAGGTGACATTTTTTTAGTGTCTTGTCCTCTCTAAGTATGGTTGTGACTAATTTAGTGGGTAGTTCGCTACGCTTGCAGTGGGTAGTGGGTAGATTCGATCCCGACAAGAATCGGGAGCTGTGAAGAGTGATCCCGACAAGAATCGGGAGTAAAGGGTGAAGGGTAAAGAGTGAAGCGAAACGCAGTTGGGGAAGTTCGGAGTTCGGAGTTCGAGGTTAAAATAACTCTGTGTTCTCTGCGTGCTCTGCGGTTAATAAATTTAGTGGGTAGTTCGATTACACTTGCATTAGATAGTGGGTGGGAAATTCATTCTTTGACGCCGGAGGTGTCACATATTTGTAGTAAAAAGAAAATCAGATTTGTTCGACCCCGGAGGCGGTCGCATGTTAATAACATGTTTTAACCGCCGAGCACGCCGAGAACACAGAGGGGAAATGTGAAAAATACTTTGACTACCAAAAAATCGTCAATAAAAAGTAAAACATCCTTTTTCACCTCCAATCTATATGAATGAAAAATGTAACAATTATTTTATTTAATATTTATTAAATTACAATCATTCATTTTGA
>JACSRR010000185.1 GCA_014879635.1 Ignavibacteriaceae bacterium
GCCGGTTATACATTAAAAAAAGATGAACATGTAAGAATTGACCTGATTTATTCTAAATATTCCGAAAAAAATAAACTTATTGTTGATATTGCCGGAGGAATTTTATTCAGCTTAGTCTTCATTATTTCAGTTTTTTGGGTTTCAACCGAATTTGCGTTAGATTCTTTTTTAATGGGTGAAACCTCGGCTGACCCGGGCGGACTTCCTTACCGTTTTATAATAAAGGCAGTACTCCCGCTCGGTTTTTTACTACTTTTAATTGAAACAGTATCGCAAATCTTAAAATCAATAGTAAAGTTGAGAGAAATTACCGGAGCAAGCAAGAGTGTCTGAAGAAATTCTTCCATTGCTGTTTTTTGTGGTTGTAATACTTTCGCTCCTTTTAGGTTTTAGAGTTGCCTTTACATTGGGCGGGGTATCAATTCTATTCGGGATGATATTTTTAGGTACAGATTTCCTCTCAATATTACCTATGCGAATTTTCGGAATAATGAATAATTATATCCTTATTGCAATTCCGCTGTTTATATTTATGGGTCTGATGTTTGAGAAATCGGGAATTGCGGAAGAATTGCTTGAAACAATGGCATTGTTATTCGGGAAGATAAAGGGCGGTTTAGCAATTTCGGTTTTAATTGTAGGAGCACTTTTGGGTGCATCAACCGGTATAGTAGGTGCAACAGTAGTAACAATGGGCGTTCTAACCTTACCTGTTATGCTCAAAAGAGGCTGTTCTATTGAACATTCAACAGGAATTATTGCAGCTTCCGGCACGCTTGGGCAAATAATTCCGCCGAGCATAATTTTGGTGTTATTAGGTTCGGTGCTTAATGTTCCGGTAGGCGATTTATTTATGGCGGCAGTTGTTCCGGGGGGAATTCTGGTTTTTATCTATTTTATCCGGATTCTGATAATAAGTAAAATTAAACCGGAAGTTTTTCCCGCAATGAGCTCAAGTGACCTTGAAGACTTTCAGGAAGGTAAGATTGGAAAAATTATTCAAGCATTTTTATTGCCCGGAGCGTTAGTTTTCTTAGTTTTAGGGTCAATTTTTGCAGGGATTGCTTCTCCTACAGAAGCAGCAGGAGTAGGGGCGGCAGGTTCAATGATTTTGGCTTTAATTAAGCGGAAATTAAACATGGAAAATTTGTGGTATGTTATGAAAAAAACTACTACAATTACCTCAATGGCTTTTATGATTTTAACAGGTGCCACTGCTTTTAGTTTAGTTTTTAGAGAATTACACGGTGATAGATTGTTGGTAGAATTAATTATGTCTGCCGATCTTTCACTCGGCTTATTTTTATTTATTGTACTTCTTGTAGTATTTTTAGCCGGCTTCTTAATAGATTTTATCGAAATTATATTCATTATTGTTCCAATAATCTACCCGGTTTTAGTACATTTTAACGCTGATCTGCTTTGGGTAGGTATATTATTAGCGGTAAACCTTCAAACATCTTTTTTAACACCTCCCTTTGGATTTGCTCTTTTTTATTTGAAGGGAGTGGCTCCTGAAGCGGTGAAAACAACCGATATTTACCGGGGGGTTATACCGTATGTGATTATGCAACTTCTTGTATTATTATTGATAACTTTTTTTCCCGGTATCATCAGTTTTCTACCGGAATTATTAAAGTGAAAACAGAAGATATTAAAAGAAAACGGTTTGCGATAGCAGTTTTGTTGCTTATCACAGTACTTTGGGGTGGTACTTTTCCCCTCAATAAAACCGCTTTAGACCATACATCGCCCTTTGTTTTTGTTGCTTTGAGATTTCTATTAGCATCTATAATTATTTATCCGTTTTTTAAGGACGGATTAAAGGGGCTGAGTAAAGAAGCTTATAAAGACGGATTAATTGTAGCTTTTTGGTTTTTTGCCGGATTTATGACTCAAACAATAGGACTAAAATTTACTACTGCTTCAAAATCGGCATTTATTACCGGTACCTTTGTGATATTTACTCCTATATTCCAAACAATTATTGAAAAACGACCCCCTCCGCTTTCAAACATCATCGGAATTGTAATTGTTACTGCAGGAATACTCTTAATGTCTTCAACGGGAGATAACATAGGAGCAGTAATTTCAGAGTTGGGTAGAAATTTTAATTTCGGTGATTTTATGACCTTACTCTGTGCAATATCATTCGGGATTTATATTGTTTATCTGGATATAGTTTCGAAAAAGCACAATTTTAAGTTCGTAACATTTTCGCAGCTATTTTTTACAGGAATTGTTGCATTAGTTTTATTTCCCGTTATGGATTACACCGGTTTAGAAAAGGCAGAATTAGAGATTAATAATACGGTTTTAATTGCGTTAGGTTACACAGTAATTTTTGCAACTCTGATTAATTTGACACTTCAAACAATCTATCAGAAAGAAGTATCACCTACAAAAGCGGCTATTATTTACTCATTTGAGCCGATTTTTGCATCTCTGCTTGCCTTTATTATTCTCGGTGAAATTATGACTATATTTGGAATTGCAGGAGCCATTATTATTTTCTGCGGGTTAATTTTTTCAGAAACTGTTAGATTTGATTGGAAAAGAAAAGAGTATTAATGACCGTTAGCGGTTTAGTGCAAGGTGTTGGTTTCAGGTATTATGTTCAAAGAAATGCAAATTCAAACAGAGTTACCGGGTATGTAAAAAACCTATCTAACGGTAGCGTTGAAGCTGTTTTTGAGGGTGAGTCAAGCAGGGTTAATATTTTGGTTGAATATACAAAAAAGGGTCCTTTCGGGGCTCATGTTTCAAGTTTCAGAATAATTGAAGAGCCATTTAAGGATGAATTTGAAAGTTTTGAGGTGAGAAGATGAAATTTAGAATAGGTATTGGCTATGATGTTCATAAATTATCAAACGGTAGAAAATTAATTATTGGCGGGGTTGAAATTCCTCACGAGAAAGGATTACTTGGGCATTCTGACGCAGATGTTCTTCTCCATGCAATTTGTGATGCGTTATTGGGGGCGCTAAATTTGGGAGATATCGGAAAACATTTTCCTGATACCTCGGATAAATTCAAAGATATTGACAGCAAAATTCTGTTAAAAAGAACTTTTGAACTCGTAAAGGGAAAAGGATATTCAGTCAATAACATCGATTCTTTTTTAATTCTCGAAAAACCGAAAATAATGAAGTATTCTGACCAAATGAGGGAAGTTATATCGGAAATATTAGAAATATCAACAGAAGATATATCTATTAAAGCAACAACTTCAGAACAATTAGGATTTGTAGGGAGAGAAGAAGGTGCTTCTGCGCAAGCTGTTGTTTTATTAGTAAGCAAGGAAAACTGATTTTGAAAATCCCTTTTTATAAGCCGCAGGTACTAACTCCCGAAGGGAGAAAACAATTAAGAAATGACCGTTTGTTGTTAATCTTAAGCGGAATTTTACTCGGATTATCTTTTCCCCCCATACCTTTTCCAATAACAATTTTTTTCGGAATAGTGCCCTTATTAATTGTTTTAGAGCGAAGAGAAAAATTGATTGAAATAAACCGGGCAATGTACATAACTGCATTTGTTTTTGGTTTAGTTTCTCTTTATTGGGTTGGTGCTTATACTGTAATGAAAGACCCTTTTTTGATGATAGGCGGTGGTTTGATGCTCTTTATCAATCCCGTCTTTTTCTTAATTCCTTCCTCTCTTTATTATATATGCCGTAGATATTTTAACGCAAGACTTGCCCTTACTTTACTCCCTTTCTTTTGGGCTTCGTATGAATTTTTCTACATGGAAGTTGATGTAAATTTCCCTTGGCTATCTTTAACTAATGCCCTTCCCAAGTTTATTTACTTCATTCAAATTGCTGATGTTATAGGAGCATTGGGACTAACAATTACTATAGTTTACATCAATATTTTTATATATCTATATATTAAAAACAGAAAAGTTGTCCCAAAATTGGCAGTAAAATATGGTATAACTGCGTTTGTATTTTTCCTAATTCCACTTATTTACGGAATCTTTAAAACGGTAAACTACAGCGAAGAAAATTTTAATACTGTTAAAGTATCCTTAATACAACCCGATTTAGACCCTTATGATAAATGGGGCGGTTCAAGTCTTCAGGGAATAACTGATCTTTACTTTGAACTTTCGCAAAAAGGAGTTTCAGAAGGCGCCAAAATTGTAATATGGCCCGAAACTGCTCTCCCTGTTTATTTACTTTCGGGCAGTTACAACACAATTCTTGACAGTATCAGAAGTTTTACCTCAAACAATAATGTTTCAATATTAACCGGGCTTCCGCTACTCTTTTTTTATGGTGAAAGCAACCCCCCGGCAGATGCTAAATATATGCCGCAAAGTAAAGTTTATTATAGAAGTTACAACGGAATTGCACTCTTTAATCCCGATTCGATTGCCGTTCAAACTTACGGCAAAATGAAATTGGTGCCTTTTGGTGAAAGTACTCCGCTAATTGGTCAAATACCTATCATTGGTGACCTTTTAAAGTGGGAAGTCGGTTTAGGGAGTTGGAACAAAGGATACGATACCACAGTGTTAAGTGCCGGCACATTTATTACAGCAGATGGGGGAGAAAAAACCAAGGTTGCAGGTATTATCTGCTTTGAGTCAGTTTTCCCTTATTTATTGCCTGAGTTCACAAAGAAAGGAGCAGAATTTTTTGCAGTGGTTACAAATGATAGTTGGTACGGAAATACATCGGGACCGTATCAGCATAAAGAAATTTCAGTATTAAGAGCAGTTGAGAACCGCCGCTCTGTTGTAAGGGCTGCAAACGGGGGTATAAGCTGTTTAATTAATCCGCTCGGAGTAACTGTTGCAGAAACTAAAATGTTCGAAACAACCCAACTTACCGTTTCAGTGCCTTTAAACGATGAAAAAACTTTTTTTGTAAAATACTCGATGTTTTTGCCTGTTCTTTCATCCGCAATTTCTTTGTGGATATTAAGTTTAGGCTTATTGAATTATTTCCGGAAAAAAATAAAATATTGCGAAAATGAAAAAAGTAATTGATTTAAGAAGCGATACCGTAACTAAACCCTCCGAAGCAATGCGTAAAGCTATGTATGAAGCCGAGGTAGGAGACGATGTTTTTAAAGAAGACCCTACCGTTAACGAACTCGAAGATTACGCTGCTGAATTACTCGGTAAAGAAGCCGCACTTTTTGTTATGAGCGGAGTTATGGGTAATCAAATTTGCCTTCATGTAAACGGAAAACCGGGTGATGAAGTTATTTGTGATATTAACTCACACATATTTTATTATGAGAACGGCTCTCCGGCAATATTGAGCGGTTTGCAATTGTTTCCCGTTTACACAACCAACGGTTTTTTAACTCCCGAAAATGTTATCCCTGTAATTAGACCAATTGAAGCTTATTATATGCCGCGAACAAAAATCCTTACGGTTGAAAATACTCATAACAGAGCAGGCGGAAGAATTTATTCTGTTGAGGCTATAAAGTTGCTTAAAGAGGTTGCAGTTAAACATAATTTAACTATGCATCTTGACGGGGCTAGAATTTGGAACGCAGCTGTTGAGTCTAATAGGGATGTTAGAGAGTTTACTTCTTATTTTGATACTGTTACCGCTTGTTTAAGTAAGGGACTCGGAGCACCGGTTGGCTCTGTAATTGCGGGCTCTAAAGAATTTATTAAAGAGGCATTTAGAGTAAGAAAGTCATTTGGCGGAGGTACACGGCAAATCGGCATTGTTGCTGCCGCAGGGCTTTACGCTCTTAAAAATAATATTCCCCGTTTAGCTGAAGACCACAAAAATGCAAGAAATTTTGCCAATCTGCTTGCACAGAATAAATTTATTGAGATAAATCCGCTTGAGGTGGAAACAAACATAGTGATGTTCGGTGTAAATTCTCGGGAGAATCTCGATTTTATTAAAATATTTGCCGGTGAGGGGGTTAGGCTTCTTCCCGGAACTAACGGTAAAATTCGTGCAATTACACACATGGATGTTACTCCTGATGATGTTCTTACTGCTGCCAAAATAATTTCGGACAAGGTTAATGAAATCAACTCTAAATAAAAACGATTTTAATCATAAATGCGTAGTAAAAGTCCGCTTTCATGAAGTTGATATGTTAGGTGTATGCAATAACGCTGTGTATGTAACATATTTTGAAACAGCCAGACTTGAATACCTAAAAGCTGCCGGTTTAATTCCGGAGAAAGGTATCTTCTCTGACGGTTTCGACTTTTATATGGTAAGAAACGAAATTAATTATTTAGCTCATTCAAGATATGACGACGAACTTGAAGTTTACACGAGAATTTCGTACATTAAAAAATCTTCTTACGGATTTGATCATTTGGTTTACAACAATACCTCAGCCGTAATTGTTGCCGAAGGGAAAGGAGTTGTTGTACAGGTTGATCCTAAAACAGGTAAATCACACCCGTTAAGCGAAATATTCCGTGAAAAGGTATCAAAATTTGAGAACAAGAAATTAGAAGCAGAGGATTAAATGAAACAATTAGTTTTTGATATTGAAACATGTTCTGTTCCTTATGAAAGTCTTTCTGAAAGTCAGCAGGAATATATAATTAGAGATGCCGCCAAAATTGATGACCCTGAACTGAGAGAGAAAAAGGAGGCAGAACTAATCAGTTGGCTCTCTCTTTATCCGTTTACCGCAAAAGTTGTTGCAATTGGTATGATTGATGTAGATAAAAAAAGGGGATCGGTTTATTACGAAAAAAAAGTAAAAGAAGAGTATGAATCAGAAGATGGGAGTATGACCTATAAGGGTATGCCCGAAAGCGAGATGTTGTCTAATTTTTGGAGAGTGGTTAAGGAATACAACCGCATTATAAGTTTTAACGGCAGAGGTTTTGATGTCCCTTTTCTGATGTTAAGATCTGCACTATTGAAAATTAAACCAACCAAAAATTTAATGGGGAACAGATTTGATGTTGTAAATCATTTAGACCTTTTAGAGCAATTAACATTTTACGGGTCTTTCAGAAAGTTTAATCTTGATTTTTATTGTCATTCTTTTGGTATAACATCTCCTAAATCGAAAGGGGTATCCGGAATTGATGTTAAGGTACTTTATGAGAGCGGAAAAATAAGGGAAATTGCAGAATACTGCGGTGATGACATTAAAGCAACTCTTGATTTGTTTATCCACTGGAATGAATACCTGAATTTCGCGAAATAATTAACTGAGCTAATATAGATTATGAGAAGATTAAAATTATTGTAGCATTCTATATTCAATAGTCAAATTGTTCGATTTCTTTAACTGTATTATAGCTATGTAAAATAGTATTGTGTAACCTGCCTTAATAGAAATATCCTTTAAAATACCGGTAAATTAACATTATTCGTTATACCTTCCAAAACTACCGGTTGTAAAATTGCCTAAAAACGGCAAAAATATACGCTCAAGGTCGTAAATTCCGACAAAAAGGGGAACAAAACCGACATTAGAAACCGGGCGCTTGACACTTAATTTATATTTATTCATATTCACATCAGGAAAAATTAAAATTATCTATTAATCATTAACAAGGAGTAAGACATGGATCAATTAGGAGGCAGCGTAGCGCCGTTCTTCTACTTTGTATTGATTGGCGGATTGTTTGCTCTTGTTATTTCTGTAATCATCATTTCTTTATCGAAATACCGTGAGAATCGAAATTTGGCAGAAACTCAAGTTTTAGAGAAATCTTCCGGAGTAATTATTGAATACGGTGATGATTTAATAAATGTTTCTGAAAAAGAAAAAATGAAAGTTGTTTCTAATCGTCAAAAAGTAACCGATGACCGCTCTTTAAAATTTAATTGATTTTTTAATTGACGCTAAGAATAAGGAACGCCTCGGCGTTCCTTTTTCTGTTTAAAGAGTTTATATTTTTACATCGGGCTCTTAAAGTTCCTCTTTTAAAGTCTTATCTATCCTAAATCCGCTCTAATTTATTCTTATAGGTGTTAAATTTTAGATCATCTGAAGAGTAAAGGGTAATCACGAGAAGTCTGACCGGGTCAGGGCGGGAGTGAAGAGTAAACAAATTTGATTGCGAAGGTAGAGAAACTGTAATGAAGCAACAGTGACTCATTGAAAAAACCTTTTTTCAGTGGGCTTAGCTGCTAAATTATTTTTACGACCGGCAAATTTTACTTGTTCTAATAATCTTTTTGGAGGAAATGTGATAAATAACCATAAAAGAAAAATCGCTTTTCATTTTAAATGTTATTTTTTTAAATTAGAATCCAACTTTTATATAATGCGGTGATGGAATGCGATACCCAATAGAAATGGTTGGATTAAAAGGAAATATTAAATACGCACAGGCAACAAAACTCTTAAATTTAATATTAAACAGACAAGAGCCCGATTTAGTAATTCTTGGTTCACTTTATGGTAACGAACGAGCTAACATAATTCACAGTGATATTTGCGAATTTATCGAAAAATTTCTAATACCGTTTAATACCAAGCGGCAACATCAATACTCTGCCCCCGAAATAATTTCCAAATCACGACTTGCAGTTGAAATGGACCCTGCCTTTCAAAAACTGCATTCTGAAATTTTACTATGGAAAATTCCCGAAACAAAACTATTTGAGCCCTTTTACGGAGAATATTCTGAGTTCGCCGCTCAAACAGTGTCTCTTTTCCTCGAAAATAAATTGGTTAGAAAATGCGGTATCCCTTCGGCTGCACACCTAAACAGGGTTGGAGTTCTTCCATCTACATTGGGTTTTAATAAAGAAGGTCACTTCAGATACAGCGGAATTGCAATTGGTCATGATTTTATTGAAGATCTGCTGTTCAAATTAAAAGATGAAAACAATAAACTCTATGGTTTTACTAGATATCATGAGTTTCTTGAAAAATTTATTCCCAAAGAGCTTAGAGAAGGTATTTCTATTTTAACCAATCATTATGACCTCCTTATAAATTTTGCACAACGCTCTTTAGCAAGAAAAAATTCTTTTATCGGACTTAAAAACATTATCGATGAATTAGAACTGTTGAGTAAAACAGATAACTTCCCGCTCTTAAAATACCTTGAAGCTGCGTTAAATTTGCTTAAATCCCTTGAATTTGAACAAAATGACCCAGATGAATTAAGATGGCTTTGCTATAAAAAACTTTTTATTTCAGATTTAGCCCGTGAAGCAAAAGAATCAGGTGATAACAGGATTTTCGAAATTAAGTCTTTAGATTTGTCAGATAACGGACACGGAATAGGTTCTTTATCTGTTGATTCAAAAATTAAAAATTTAATCAAACAGACAATTTGGTCAAATGAAGGGTTTCAAATGGGGGTAAATTGGCAACCTTTGAATGAAAAAATTATGGAACTTCATGAAGATTGCCTTGTTTACGCAGAATATATTATTGTCAAGGATTTACTTGAACAAAGATCTTCCCAAGATTTTATTATATCCGGGCTTCACAAAATTAATTTATTAGCACCTGTTTTATACACTGATTAATTCACCGGTAAATATTTATCTTTTAAGGTGAAAAGCTTATTTGACTAAGAAATTCAAAAGTTTTTACCGGAAATCAGGTATAAATTGCTCACTTTTGTTAACCGGTAAAAGCAAATAATTATTTTAGAAGAACCAGTTTCTTAGCAGCAACAAAACTACCGGATCTAAGAACATAAATATAAACTCCGCCTGAAAGATTTCTACCGTCTAAATCAAAATAATGGTAACCTTGAATCAAATCACCCTCAAAAATTGTCATTACTTGGCTTCCCAAAATATCATATAATTTGAGAGAAGAAAAACCTTGATTTTTAATGTAGGCTTGTATTCTTGTTTCGGGGTTAAACGGATTCGGGTAATTTTGACTTAAATCATATTCATTCGGGAAAGTGTTTTCATCTTCAATTTTTGTAAATACATCATTTAATGTGCCTGGTGTACCGCTTAATCTAAACGATCTTTGCCAATTTACCGGCAATTTATTGTCAACAGCAGGGTTAATTAATTCGATGGTAAAACCTGTACCGTCAGCCCCTTCAGGCCAGGGGTTTGACCCGGTAAAAGAAACCGAATTAACAATATCACCGGCGGGATTAACTAAATTCACCGTTTCGGAAGAGCTTGAAAGTCCGAAAGAAAAATTTCCTGCAATATTAATATTATCGCCAAAAATATTTCTAAATTTTACTGAATCTTGAACCAGCGCAATATAACCTAATGCCGGAATGGTAGATTCAACAGAAAAAGTAAAGGAATTTGATGCAGCATCTCTAATTTTCCAACCGTTGAGATTAACAGTCTGTTCAGTGGGATTAAAAATTTCAACCCAATCGCCGGCGTCCACATCAATTCTTGATTTGTAGTTAATTTCGTTTATAACCGGAACGGTTGAAGTGATTGTTGCCCTTTCAAAAATTGCTTTTATTTGTGTATTTGAAGTCATAATAAGTTCAATGTTTTCGTTTGTTGAAGTTGAAGCACCTTCCCATCTAACAAAAACATAACCGGGATTAGGCAAAGCTCTTAATTTAAGCGGAACATTTTTAAAGAAAATAGACTGTTTGTTTAGGTCTAAAGGTTTACCGTGAGCAATTATTCTTCCCATTGCGTCATTGTTTACTTCAGGGAAAAGAGAGTTTGCACCGGTAACTCCAAATTTTGAGTATATATGTCCCCTTATATTTGATGCTCTATTCAAAGCGAAATCACGCATTAATTGAATTGCGGCATCCCAGTTAGGGCTAAACGAAGTTGATTGCGGCCAGCGCGCTTGGTGCCGCGGAATATCAAATGCGATATTTTCTCTTAAACTATCAATAATTGCATTCACTCTTTCAACCCTGTAAGTTGTACTTATATGTACGGCAAATCTTTGAATAAATTCGTTTTTAAACTCTGTGTTAGTAAGTAATTTTCTCAAAATCAAAGTTGACCAGGGTGGATTAGGCCATGAAGGACCGTTGGTTGCGGTTGCTGCTTCCAAAGTATTTGTATTTGCCTGCCCTTGAGCGTTACCGCCAAACCCGAAATCAAGGTCATACAACATCCATCTCCACTTTGCACCCGGTTTCTTTTCACGCCAAATTTTAAGATTTGAACCGGGCCAATCACCGTTAGCCGAGTAAATTTGAGTAATATTGTAATCTATGTATTCATCTATATCAATTAAGTTGCTAACATATTCGTAGTGTGCAGCTTTACTTAGGTCATTGTTGCTTATGTAGTTATATAATTGGTAGAACGCTACCGAGTCTCCGTGAAAAGCAGAATATCTGCCGGATGAGGTTTGAATTACATCAACATTTTCTATATCTGCAGAATGACGGTATGCGGTGTAATGTTCGTTCATTTTTTCGCGGATATTGTGAATACCCCAATATTGACCGTTAATAAATACAATTGACGGTCTGTATTCCTGATAATCAACATTCATCTTCCCGATTGTGAGTGCTTGAATTAATGCATCGCGGAACATTGAACGCCACCAATCTTGCCCCGAGCTTCTTAAAATTAAATTGTTGTATTCTGTGAAAGGCAAGTTTGGAAAAATTTTGTACGGTAGTTTTCCGGGTCCATAGATCTTTCTAAAATAGAGCCCGAGTGATTTCATATTGTATAATCTTGTACATCCTCCGTAAATACTAACGCCTGCATCCACTTTGAAAGCAAGAGTTTTATCTTGTTCAAAAAATTCGATAGTTACCGGTCTTTCCCAATCTTGATTCCAATTTCTTGGTTGTGAAGAACAATATCCAACAATACCGTTAGTACCTATAACATAAATACCGGAGGTATCGCTGAAAAAGTTTGCAGGGTCTGTTGAAATTGAAAAAACGGGGAGCTGAGTATTTTCGTTAATCAAAAAAGTATGTATTTCGGGCTTGGATGGGAGTAACCCGGATTTGAAAACCGATGCTTTTACTACCGTAGTTGAATCAACCGTAAGTGGTGCAGAGTAAACAGGCGAATTTGAATCGGGATTTTTACCGTTCAGAGTATATCTAATTACTGAACCTGATAAACTGCTTGTAAGTGTAACAACAACTTGAGAGGGGTAGAAACCGCCTTGAATAGAAAACTCCGGCTTGGGTGCTCTGTTATAAATGCCCGATTCTAAATTAGTTGTGCCGGGTGTTGCGGGTCTAAACTGATAAAAATTATTTTCTGTTTCCGGAAATCTTCCTGTTGATATATCGGTTTGTTGAGGTCCAAATCTTAAGCTGTCAATAAGTACGCCGGCGGGAGAAGAGATTGCAATTGATTCACCATCGGCAGAGAGCTTAAAGTTAGTGTGAAGCCCGTTAGCAGAATCGTCAGCCCAAATTAATATATATCCGCCCGGTTCAATAATTGAATTAGAACTAATCCGGTATTTTGTAAGCTGGTTTAAATTGTCTGATATATAAAAACCGTTTAAGTTTATTGCGGAATCTGACGAATTATGGATCTCTATCCAATCTGCGAAATCTCCATAATCGGGGTCTTGAATTGTTGTTGAATTTGAAGCCATAAATTCGTTAATAAACAAACCGTGGCTATTTTGCGCCTCAAGTGGTTTTATAAGGGTAAATAAGAGGAAGGTTAATAGTAAAATATCAAAATGCCGCATTATGCAGCTCCGTATAATTATCAGTGAAAAAATAGATTAGAATATACGAAAATTACGGGTATTCTTTGCAGTAGCTTTAAGTACACCCATGACTAAGCATACAAAAAAGTAGTTGACAAATTTAGTGGGTAGAAAAATAGTTGACAGATCGCTAACGCTGACAGTTGACAGTGAACAGGAAGCCCGACAGAGTCGGGAGTGAAAGATAAAGGGAAAGCGAAACTCTGTAAAGGGTAATCCCGACAAGAATCGGGAGCAGTTGACAAATTTAGTGGGTTGTGGATAGTTGATAGTGGATAGATGCGAAACGCCGTGAACAGATCGCTGCTCTGACAGTGAACAGAAAGCCCGACGGGGTCGGGAGTAAAGGAAAGCGAAACGCTGTGAACGGAAAATTAACAAATAGTCAATTAAAAATCAAATTATGACGCTGAAGGCGTCAAATGTTTGTAGAAAATAGAATAATCTGATTTATTCGACCCT
>JACSRR010000159.1 GCA_014879635.1 Ignavibacteriaceae bacterium
CCTTTAAACAATATCTTTAAAAATCATTTTTTGGAGATTAAGTTGAAAAAGATATTCCTATTTTTATTCATTAATGCCGCATTTTTAACTGTTACGGCACAAAATTTTAATTATCCCCCCACTCAGAAAGGTCAAGTTCAAGATAACTATCACGGTGTAATAATTGCAGATCCTTATAGATGGTTAGAGGACGATAATTCTGAAGAAACAAAGAATTGGGTTTCTATTCAATCCGCATTTACAAATTCTTACTTAGAAAATATTCCTTTCAGGGAGGAAATTAAAAATCGTTTTACCGAAATTCTCAATTATGAGAGGTACGGAATGCCTTTCAAAGCCGGCGATAAGTACATGTTCTTTAAAAATGACGGCTTGCAACAACAAAGTGTTATCTATATTCAAGATGACCTAAACTCTGAACCCCGAGTCTTTTTGGATCCCAACAAATTGTCAGATGACGGTACTGTAAGTATTTCAAGTTTTACACCCTCTAAAGACGGTAAATATGTAGCTTACGGAATTTCGAGAGGTGGCTCTGACTGGAATGAAATTTTTATTATAGAAACTGAAACCGGCAAACTTCTTGAAGATCATCTAAAATGGATAAAGTTTTCCGGAATATCATGGTTTAACGACGGCTTTTACTACAGCCGTTACGATGCACCTAAAGAAGGAGAAGAATTAAAATCTGCTAACGAATTTCACAAAATTTATTATCACAAATTAGGTCAATCTCAAGACAAAGACGAATTAATTTTTGAATCTAAAGAGCATCCTAAACGCAACTTTTACGCCGGTGTTTCGGAAGATAATAAATATCTCTTAATTTATGGGACTGAAGGCGCTGGCGGAAAAAACATATTATATGTGAAAGATTTAGCAACGAACGGAGATTTTAATTCCGTAATAAGTGAGTTTTTTGCAAATTTTAGTGTAATCGGTACAAACGGTAATAGGTTAATTATAAGGACTGATTATAATGCAGCTAATTATAGAATAATTTCAATTGACCCTAATAATGTATCTGAGAGTGATTGGAAAGTTTTAATTCCCGAAGGAAAAAATGTTATAAACGGTGCTTCTTCAACCGGTGGTAAACTATTTATTCAAAAATTGAAAGATGCAGCAGGTTTAGTTGAGGTTTATGATTTAAACGGCAATTTTATTAATGAAATTGATTTACCGGGAGTTGGTAGTGTAGGCGGTTTTGCAGGTAAAAGCGATGCCAAAGAAACATTTTATTCGTTTGTTTCTTTTAATCAACCTGCGGTTATTTACAGATACGATATTCAAAGCGGAAAATCTGAGGTATTTAGAAAATTAAATTTACCCTTTTCTGTTGATGATTTAGAAGCGAAGAGAGTTTTTGTTAAGAGTAAAGACGGCACACAAGTTCCGCTTTTTATAGTTCATAAAAAAGGGTTAAAGAATGACGGTACCGCCCCTACACTTTTATATGGATACGGCGGTTTTAATGTAAATATGACACCTTACTTTTCAACTTCATATATACCTTTGTTAGAAAACGGGGGAGTTTATGCCGTTGCTGTACTCAGAGGCGGTGGTGAATACGGAAAAGAATGGCATGAAGCAGGAATGTTAGATAAAAAGCAAAATGTTTTTGATGACTTTATTGCCTGTTCAGAATATTTAATCAGCGAAAAATATACCAATCCATCAAGATTAGCAATAAATGGAGGTTCTAACGGTGGTTTACTGGTTGCCGCATGTTTACTTCAGAGACCGGAGTTATTTCAGGTAGCAATACCGGAAGTCGGAGTTTTAGATATGCTCAGGTATCAGAAATTTACTATCGGTTGGGCATGGGTACCTGAATATGGCTCAAGCGAAGTAAAAGAACAATTTCCTTTTTTAATTGAATACTCCCCCTTACATAATGTTAAACAGGGGATTGAGTATCCTGCAACAATGATAACAACTGCTGATCATGACGATAGAGTTTTTCCGGCACACTCATTCAAATTTGCTGCTGAAATGCAATCAAAATATAGCGGTAAAAATCCGGTTCTAATAAGAATTGAAACTAAAGCCGGGCATGGTGCAGGCACCTCAACCTCTAAAATAATTGAACTAAATTCTGATAAATATGCGTTTTTGTTTTATAATATGGGAATTACCCCCAAATTCAAATAAAAACTTTATGTACAACTTTAATACTTTATTAACGGTCTAAATTAAAATTAAGCTAAATTTGTTAATTACCCCGGAGCCGAAATGAAATTATTTTTCCGAGCCTTTTTAATACTAATTCCCATTCTTATATTAGGTGGCTGTTCAGCATACAAAGAACTAAAACCTGACCCGCCTCTCAATAATGTTGAGAGAGGTTACATTGAGCTTAAAGATGATGATGATTATTTTGAAATTAGCGAAGGGAAAAAGTATTTTATCAAATTTCCTAAGGCTCCGGATGTAAACTTCTATTTAGTATTAAAATCGGGTGCTAAAAAGAGTGTGAAATCCATTTTATCAACTCAATTCAAGCAAGAAGATTTACCGTTTATTGAAGTTAAAGATGACGGCGCAAAAGATGATACAGTTTTTGTGTTTCAAGTTGACTCAACAATCGCTAATTATTACTGGATAATTACCGATGTCCCTAAAGATATGTTTCTTTATATGGATTACAGGTATGTACCTGTATGGAGATATACTTTTGAACAATACTTTAACGAATATAACACAACCTTAGCCAACAATAAAGTTTCCAGGGCAATTTATCAAGGCTTAGATATGAATTATGACTTATCAGTTATTGATTATGGCAGGTTTATATCCGAAGTTAACAGCAAAGAGGGCAGGTTGATAGAATTAAAAGACAAACTTCAAAAACTATCTTCAGTATTCCCGAAAAATATGTCAAACTCAGATACAGCATATCAGAGCTATCAAAAATTAAAAACAGAAGTTGATGACGAACTTGATTTTCAAGCAAAGTACAGGGATGTTTTAACCGTATTCGAAAAAATTTATCAAACTCGAGGAAATTTTACAGCTTTTCTAAAAGAGACTCCTTTATTTCTCGAATTTATGAAAAATAAAGAAAAATACAGAGTTCCGATAATTGAAAGAGCAGCGTCTGAATTTAAAACTCAACTTACTGGGGCTTTAAATTATTATGAAAACATAATAAAAGCAAAAAATGACGCTAAAAGGATAACCACTGACCCTGAATTTAAGATAGTTAGCGATTTATACTACCTATCAGACCCAAATCTTTCAGAAGACTTTAAAACTCTATCCCGTTTTATTCTTCGCTACAATGAAGAAGTTGAAGCTTTAGATAGAACTGATTCTAAATTTTCCTCAATTGCGGCAGAATTAAATAAAAATGTTCCTTGGCCTAAAGACGATTATTATAATTCGATAATAGCTGAGGCAAAGGAAGCTGCAAACGGAGTTCCTGAATCTTCTGCATCAAGTATTGCTAAATATTCTCGATTAAACTGTGCAACTCTGCTTTCAACCAGAATATTTGACACAAGGAAATTAGCTACCACAAGAGTTTCGCAATATGAAAAAGCAGGAAGTTTAGTTCGTGAAATTAACAGGTTAAAACCTCAGGAAGAATACGGTAAAATGATTACAAGTTTGAATCAGAATAAAGACTTGGATTTCTTGTTTAATCAGTATCCTGATTTAGATAATTTGTATGTAAATAAAGAAGCTGCACAAATCAAACAAAATATAACTCGAAATAACTTTGGCGGTGCCGAAAATAGAATTTCCGGTTTATATAATGAGAGAAACTTTTTGAAACCTTCACAAATAGAAAGTGCTAAAAGAACTACCGTTCAAAGTCTGGAAGAAGAGTTATTTAAGAGGGTTCTGCAAATATCAACTACTTCGGTAGATTCATTTGTTAATAGACATTTGAATACAATTGATAATGTTGAGGCTTTATATCGCGATTCATCGTTTGTTCCTATCTATAATTTGACTTTTTCTGCATCCGGTGAAGCAACAGTTGCTTCAAGAAGGAAACAGATCTCAGATTACTTGGAAAATATGAAGTTTAACAACTTCCCGGAACGCGCAATAAGAAATATATATCAGCAGTTTGTTTCAAATGTGAATAACAGGGGAGTTGAAAAAGCGAGAGCTATTTCCGTTCACGGAAGAAACTACAAAGGAAACGACCAACAAATCAAAAACATTTATTTTGAGTGCGAAGTAACAATTGCAAAATGGATTGTTGAAGCAAAGAAATATAGAAAGGTTTTTGCACTTCCTATAACATCAAATCTTAACGGCAATAACCAGTATATGTTCAGATTAGTGTTAAAAATTCCTTCTGAAGCTGATTTCCCCGTTTTTGACATTAATATCAAATTACCTGAAGAGATCGCTAAAAATGCAGGAACAAGACAATGGTTTGATGTTATTTCGGTAAATAACAACCCTGTAAAAATTGAGGGTAGAATAAGAGTTACTGCACCAACATCTTCTAACGATTATACTTTTCAAGTGACACCCGTTTCAATGGATAAAGGTGCAAATAATGTGTTAGAAGTGAAGTTCACTTATCCTGCTTTCAAAGTTTTTGAAGTCAGTGTTATGGCTCAAGAACCGATAATCAGAAAAAATTAAGAGGCTTAGAATATGAAAAAATGGATTATTGGCGGTGTAGCATTATTGGCTGTTGTTACCGGTGTTGTTTATTTTTTATTAGGTCCGGGATTAAAGGATAAAATTGTTATTCCTTATATATCACACATGAAACCGGTTATAGACCCGCACCTTCCACATTCGGTTGCATTAAGCGATAAATTAGACGAAGTTATTTTTGACGGGCTTTTTAATGTTTCGGCTGGTGCAAGCGGTATTGTTTATGAAGACGGCTTAGGTGAGTTGATCGGTATTGACGAAAATAACATCGTTTCAATCAAACTGAAAAATAAAAAATGGCACGATAGTTATAAGGTATTAGTTGACGATGATAAAATTTCTATCGGAGATAGTACTCTTCACTCCTTTAATGCGGGCGACTTAAAATTCACCATTGACAGAATTATGAGTCTTGGAAGTTTATCTCCCGATTTTATTCTCTTAACTCAGGCGCTTGAAGCTCCCGGTTTTGAAGGACCTGACGGTAGCGGTATTGTCAGATTTGATTTTAGAGATGACCGTGAATGGCCTGTTGACGATATTAAAGAAATTTTATCTTTCAAAATTCTTCCTTCAAACTCAGATCTAAACCGGCTTTCATACTCGGTAGGTACTAAAGGTTATATTAGTGTACCCCAGCAATCGGGAGTATCAAACTATCATTCACTGCCTGACGGGGTTGCAAAAATTAACAATATTGTTTTATCTCCGTTTATCGATAATAGTACTTTTACAACCGAACTGAAAAACAACAAAATTAACACTCTGCTAACAACACCGTTCGGTAGTATTTCTCCTGTACTTGAGGAAGAGAAGGAATTTTTCTATAAAGCTAACATTCCAAATACAATGTTTGTAATTTTATTTAATACTCAGAGACTAACAAAAGAAGAGAGAAGGTGGGTAAGAACTCAAATCAGTAGTCAAAGAGTAATGGAAAGATTCTTCAAAACAGGTACACCTCAACAGCGAAATATAGTAGATTATAAGGGTGCCAAAAATAATTATTCGCCTTTAATTAATAGAAGTGTTTTCCCTTCAACTTCATACTATATAGAAGATACTGTTGTTGTTCCGGGAGATATCTTTAACTATGAGATGAGCGAACCTCGTGATACAATTAGAATTGTTGCATCTACAAATTTCGAGTTTAAGGAGGAAATAGCCGAACTAATCGAAATATTGAATGACCCGGCAGTTACTAAAGGTAAAATAAAAGCAGTTGCCGTTCAAAATAACGATATAATTAACGGTAATTACGATGCGGTTTTGGTGCCAATTACCGGATACAGAAGCAACTTTTTGTTTGATGTTTACGATATCTTCTTCCGTCAACCTGATTTATCGGTTTACAAAATTAATGTCAGAACAAGTAGAGGAGACAAAGACAGGGATGTAATCGATTTCTCTTCTTTGAATGCTGCAAATAATTTCTGCCGGCTTGATCCTATAAATTCAAGAGATAGAGAAGATATTCAAAGATTTATGAGTAATGTGTTTGGATTTATGTCCACTAAAATGCTTGGCGATAAACAGATGTATGCCATAAGGTTAGATGAAGATGAAGAAAGTTTGGCATTAGGGATGTGGCTGTTCTCACTCCCTTCTTTAGCTTATTTTAGAAATCAGTTTGACCCGAAAACAATTGACATTTTTGGATCTGCCTCACAGCTTTCAACTATCGAAAAATGGCGTGAAGCAAAGAAGGATTAAATTTGATTCCTTTATTTTTAAGGTATTTAATTCTTCTCCCGTTAATTATAGTAATTTCTGCGTTTCCTCAGAGCGGAGCGAAAAAAGACTTTTTAGTAGTCGAAAATCCTTCCGCTCTTACTATATTTAATAAGTTTGAGCAAACAATTACTGAAAGCAGAAAAAAAGCTTTTCCCTCTTTTACTCCCTTTTTAATATTAAACAATAACGAAAAATTGAGTGACGGTTTTACCGGTGTAGTCAGAACAAATTTCCGGGGTGAAGAATATCTTGTTCTATTGGATATTAAAGGGTTATCATCCGGGAATAAATCTGAAAATGGCGTGTATTTGTTTGAGAACACCTCCCTGTTAAATGATTCTGTTCAAATGTTAAAAGATAAAATTGTTGAAAGAATTTTCCCCGAAAATAAAAAGATAGAATTTAAGAAGGGGCAGATTTTCAGCAGAATATTCTCGGATAAAAAGGGAACAATGATTCTTGACCCATACGGGAAATACGGATTTTATAAGCTTGAAAATCTAAAAGAAAAGAGTGATTTTAATAAACTTCTTGTTGATAAAATAGCGGATAACGGACTTGATGAGGTTATTATTTCTGAAATTAAAAGTACGGTTAACTCTTTCAATTCAACTCTGAAAAACATTAATGAATACATTTCAGATAAAAGAGGAATTACAAAAGAAGTACCTCGTTTTAATATTAACGAAGAACCGAACTTACTCAGGATTACGCTTGAACCAATAGCATCGGCAAAATTATTCTCACGCACACAAAATTCACTTTTATCAGAAATTAGATTGCTTTTAATCGGAAGAAAAATTACTCTCAACGAAAGAGGCAACACGATAATTATATCGGCTGAGTCAAAGAAATGAAGTCAATAATGATTAAGAATTTCTCGGCATTTCTTTTGGTTGTCGTTCTATCGGCAATATTTATAGTGATCATCCAAAATCAGTACCGGGCAGAACGGTCAGAATTACTTTCTTTAATTGAAGATATAATAAAGATTGAGGGGTTCAATTTAGACAATCCTTCTCACAGGGTAATGCTTGAAGAGAGTTTAAATTATCAATACGGAAGCTCAAGTTATGTTGATTCTGTACTTACAAAATTAGAAGAGTATAGAATAAAAAGATTCACAGACCCCGAGCTAATGGCCGGAGGAGTAAAAAAGGGGATAACTTACGGCAAGTTAACTAATTTGATATTCCCGTTCTTAAAATTTGTCGTAATATTTATTTTAAGTTTTATTCTGCTCTATTACGGAGTTAGAACTGCCGCATTATTTCGTTTTATAAGATACAAACAGGGCAGAAGTTCAGAGTTAGAATACCTTATTAAAACGGTTTTGAATAAAAATCAGCGTGATATTACGGAAATTTTCAAATCTGCCGGTTATATTTTATTAAAAACGATTGCATATTTACTTCTTTTCTCGCCTGCTTATGTTGCAGCGTACGCCGTAAAAACAAAAGTAGATACAGGTTCATTTTTGTTTATTCTGTTACTTTCGGTGCTAACAAACGGTGCTTTAATAAGTTATACTGCTAAGTTTTTCACGATGCTGCTGCATGAAAGTCGTAAGGGGTATGTTGAAAATGCTATTGTTAAAAATATTAATAACAACTATGTATTTAACAGGGAAGACGGAATTAAATTAAAATCACTTTTTAAGTTTAGCAAGAATTTTGAGAATCATGTATTAAATCAAATTTATAAAAATGCGTTATTCCAATATTTACCGTTACTCAAAGTTCAGGCAGGTTTCTTAATTACGGGATTGGTTATTATAGAGATGGCTTTAAATCTTCATGGTTTATTGTTTTATGAGATGTTAAAGTATGTGCTTTACAAAGAATACGATGTGGTTATATTTATAATTGCCGGAGTGTTTGCAGTTGTGAAGATAACTGAAACTTTAATTGATTTATATTTTGAACAAATTAAACTAAAGTTTGAAAACAAATGATCAAGATAATTTCGAGAAATAAAGATATTTTTTGGTTATTTAACTGGATTACCGGTTTATTGTTAGTTTATTTGTGGTGTACTGCTTATTTAAATACACCAGCATTAAAGAATGTTGTTGAAGCATCGGTAAATTCGTTTCAAATTGCTCTAATTTCAACAGGAATCAGTGCATTGTTGGGGTGGGGATTTGCAATATTATACACCTCATCACAATCTGCGGGAAAGAAAACCCTGCCCGGAATACTCGATTTTTTTGTCGATTTAATAAAATCTATCCCTCAGATAATTGGATTGCTCATTTTTTATATAATTCTAACAGTTTTAATTTTAAACGGAATTTTAAAGTCAAGTTTTTCGCAATTGCTTTTTATGTCGTTAGGGGCTGCTTTTTTCACTTTTTACGAATTTATGAGTTTATTTATCGAGAGGGTAAATTATTACAGGAAAACCGAATTTTTTGATGCAATGCGGTCAAACGGTATTCCCGAAATTAGAATTGTTAATGTTGACATTTTTTTAAAGAATAGTTTGGCGCATATTGTACATAAAGCAATTTCCGTTTTTGGTACAGTTTTGTTTCTTCAGTGTAGCATTGATTTTATCATTTCTGTCGGATTATCAACAGATGTTAGTTTAAGCAATTTGCCTCTTAGTTTGGGGAGTATGCTGGCAAAATTAGACAGTAAACAGGATATACTTGCAATAAGCAATATTTTTACAAATCCCGCATATATCTCAGATTTGTTAACCGTTCATTTGCAAGGTATTTCAGTAGCATTTGTACTCATATTTAGTCTAATTTCAATCAACAAAATGACTTCGGCAATGTTGATAAAGAAGGAACTTTAATGGGCAGCAAATCTAAATGGAATATCTCTGCTGCCAAAAACGGTAACGAGTTTCTCAATATTGAAGGGTTTGAATATCACAAGAATAAAATTAATTTTTTATTTGGAGAATCAGGAATAGGTAAATCGTTAATTAGTAAAATTATTTACGGTGCCGCCGCTGAGTATGGGTTAGAAATAAAGGTAAACGGGGTAACCTATGAAAAATATCTTGAAAGCGATATTAATAAGAAAATTAGAAAGAATGGTTTTTTTGTATTCCAAGAGCCTTCCACTCATTTAAATCCGCTTGAAAAAATAAGTACACAGCTTACCGAAGGGGATTTAACCTCTTTAAGAAATGAGACTGAAATATTTAACGAAATATCACCGGGTGTTTCAAAAACAGAAACAGAATCAATTCTCTCAGTTTATCCCAAAACATTCAGACCTTCGGGAGGTGAGAAACAACGAATTTTATTAACAATGGCTCTTAAAAAAATTAAAATTTATCAATCCGGGTCAGAAGATGCCGAAACTCTTTTCGTATTTGATGAGCCAACAGGAAGTTTAGATAATAAAATGCGTAACGCTTTTATTGATTACCTGTTAATTACCCACAGCTATAAAAATTTTTCGGCAATTTTTATTACTCACGATTATTCTATTATCTCGTATATCGAAAACAGGCACAAAAATTTAGTTCAAAATATCCTGTATTCCGAATTGTATAAAGCAAAAACTCTTGAATTTAGAAAATTTGACCCCGCCAAATATCTAAACTGGATTAAAGAAAGGAAAAATATCTCTAAGAGCAAAAAAGTTGGTAACGGAGATGTTGTCCTTCAATTTGATCAAGGGGTAGAAATATTTGGGAAGCGATTAGAATTTATAAATTTTGATGGGAAAAAAGATGAAAGGGGTTTAGTTATAAGAGCAGGTGATGCTGTTTACCTAAAAGCTCCTTCAGGAACAGGAAAAACTACAATTGCCAAAATAATTATGGGAATCTATAGTCCTGAAAAAGCAAGTTTTACTATAGCAGGATTAAAAAGTCCTAAAGTAAATAAACATTCTTTTTATAAGAATAAAATTTGGGGTAGAAAAGCTGCAATGGTTTTCCAAAATGCTGACGAGTCCCTAAATTTAAATTCAAAAGTCAAAAATATTTTCGACGGACTACCAATTGATAAACGGGACTCGGAGGAATTTCTTAAAAAGAACCTTTCAAACTTTTTTGATGTTACTATAATAAACGATTTTAGTGAAAAGAAAATATCAAAGTTGAGTGGCGGTCAGAAACAAAGGTTAAACATAATAAGAACGATGGTTCTTTCAACCCCTCTGATAATTTTAGACGAACCGTTTAACGGCTTAGATTTTGAAAGTATAGATAAAGTGATTAAAATGATTGATACATTGTTAAGTATGAAATGCGGAATACTACTTATCTCCCACAATGAAGAGATAGTGGAAACACTTGTTCTTCCTTCAAATATTTACCACCTCAACTCCTGTAGTTGTCAATAGTAATTTTATACCCTCTTATTAAAAATTAAAATTTTACGGAATAAAAATGGACATAAAAAGTCTTTCTAAAGAATTAATAGTTAAATACAGGCATGACGGCTGCTTGCTACCGGTAAAACAGGAATCGCAAAAATTCATAAACCGGTTGATGCAAATATTATTTCCACAATATGCAGGAAAGTCTTACTATAAACCGGAGGAGATTGAAGCTGAAATTATATCTCTTTCCAAAGATTTGAGATACTTGTTAAATTCTCTTAATCGAAAATTCAGATTAGACGATGAAAAAATTGTTGAGTATTTTTTAGACAACTTAAGCGAAGTTTACCGGCTTTCAATTTTGGATGCCAAAGCGATTGAAGCAGGCGACCCGGCTGCCGAAAGCTTAGATGAAGTAATAATTTCATATCCGGGATTTTTAGCAATATTCGCATACCGGGTTGCAAATCTGCTCTACAAAATGAATGTACCTGTTATACCAAGGGCAATCACTGAATATGCACATGAAAAAACAGGGATTGATATACACCCGGGCGCAACAATAGGTGAATCATTTTGCATAGATCACGGAACGGGTATTGTGATTGGAGAAACAACAATTATAGGTAATAATGTTAAAATTTATCAGGGTGTTACTCTTGGTGCATTAAGTGTCGAAAAAAAACATGCAAAACAAAAGAGACATCCCACAATAGAAGACGATGTAATAATATACGCTCAAGCTGTTATTTTAGGAGGCGAAACAACTATCGGTAAAAACTCGGTTATTGGCGGTAATGTTTGGATGACAGAAAGCGTTCCGCCCGATTCTGTAGTTTACCATAAAAGCGAAGTTAAAGTTAAAACGAACGGTAATTTTAGTAATGCACTCGATTTTGTAATTTAAATTAGGAAATATTATGATATACGATTCAATTCTTGAAACAATAGGTAATACTCCTCATGTGAGAGTAAATAAATTATTCGGAAATAAACACAATGTCTTTATTAAACTTGAAAAAGCAAATCCCGGTGGAAGTATAAAAGACAGAATTGCATTAGCAATGGTAAACGATGCCGAAAAAAAAGGTATTCTAAAGCCCGGCGGTACTATTATTGAACCCACATCAGGAAATACCGGTATCGGGCTCTCAATGGTTGCCGCAGTAAAAGGTTATAAAATTATTTTGGTGATGCCTGAATCAATGAGCATTGAAAGAAGAAAAATAATGGCGGCTTTTGGTGCCACCTTTGAATTAACTCCGAGGGAAAAGGGGATGACGGGAGCTATTGAAAAAGCGAAAGAGTTAACAGCTTCAACTCCGGGAGCATGGATGCCACAGCAATTTGAAAATGAAGCAAACTCAGAAATCCACCGTTTAACAACAGCAAATGAAATCTTGAACGACTTTAGCACCGGTATCGATTTCATCATCACCGGGGTAGGTACGGGCGGGCATATAACTGGAGTTGCCGAAATACTGAAAGCAAATTTTCCGAAGCTCAAAGTGTTTGCCGTAGAACCTGAGTTATCACCGGTGCTTTCAGGCGGAAGTCCCTCACCGCATCCTATACAAGGTATCGGAGCAGGATTCATTCCAAAAATTTTGAACACTTCAATATTAGACGGAGTAGTTAAGGTTTCAAAAGAAAGTGCGTTTGAATTTACTCAGAAAGCAGCAAAGTTAGAAGGATTGTTTATGGGTATTTCGTCGGGAGCATCTTTAGCGGCAGTCTCGCAGAAGCTTTCTGAAATTCCTGAAGGGAGCACGGTTTTAACTTTCTGTTATGATACCGGCGAAAGATATCTTTCTATTGATTCGTTGTTTTAACAGATTGGTTTTTCCTTAATTATAGGATAAAACTTTCTAAAAATTGACCTGAACTTTAAAGTAAAAGAAATAAACAGGTCACTTAGAAAAATATCTTGAGTAACTTAAATTTATTGTTTTATAAGTAATAAGGCGGAAATATTAGTAATTAAACACTGTAATTATTTTTGTCTTATTACTCTTTTTTTTTGCGTGGTAAAACATTTGACTGAAAAGTTATTATAGTAAGATAAACCGGTTATTTGATGGTTAGATAGCATATAATTTATAAAGGTGTTAAATTACCAATAATAACCAAACTACACTTAATCACCGGTGTTTTTCACTTCACCTAATTAGATAATCTCCAACTGAAAACACTAGATATTGGGTAGAAAAATTAACCTCGAACTTTTTTAACCAATCCCGACCTTGCCGGTACTAAGCGCCAATCCTGACTTCGTTGATACTAAAAACTTTTTGAAAATTTCTTTTTACTCTTTACAGTTAAAATTTTTTGTTGCCACCTAAAAATCCTGTAATCCCCAAATTTGATTTATGTTACCTAATAAATTC
>JACSRR010000292.1 GCA_014879635.1 Ignavibacteriaceae bacterium
AGTCCCGACGGAGTCGGGGCTAAAAACCAAGAACTACGAACTAAGCACCAAGCACTTTTTTTAACCCCGAACTCCGCACTCCCCAACCCCGAACCTCGAACTTTTTTCCTCTCTGCGTTCACTGTGGGCTCTGCGGTTAATAAATTAGTGGGTAGTTCGCTACGCTTGCATTAGATAGTGGGTAGAAATCCCGACAAGAATCGGGAGTGAAGGGTAAGCCCGACCGGGTCGGGATCAAAATTTTTTCTTTTTGTTTGTGCTATCTGAAAATAAAATATTGATTTATCACCAAAATTTATTAACTTATAAAATATCAAATAATGTATTGTTTTAAATGCTCCGAACAAAAGTTGATAGAGAAGAGATAGTTAAAAAGATTTTAGAACTCTTGACAAAAGCTACAGGACTAAGAGATTTTGGAAATGACTCAAAAAAAATAACCTCATTTTTTGAATCAAGATTAACTGAGAAAAAGATAGCCTCACTTGAAAAATATTTTGAACTTTTGGAGAATAACACTTCAAATTCAAAAGATGAAATTAAAATTATTGCCGAACACTTTTCTAATACAGAAACTTTCTTTTTTAGAGATCATGGTCAAATGAATTTTCTTAAAAATGAAATTCTGCCCTCTATAATATCGAAAAATAACCCCGGAGATAACATAAATATATGGTGTGCTGCTTGTTCAACGGGTGAAGAGCCATATACTATTGCAATTATTATTTCAATGCTCATGCAGCAAAATGAATTGTCAAGAGTAAATATTTTCGGAACGGATATAAATATTAAAGCATTAGAGAAGGCAAAATCGGGAATTTATTCACAATGGTCATTCAGGGGTGTTGAGAGCTCAATTATCGATAAATATTTTGTTAAAAAAGGTTATAGTTTTGAATTGCGTGATAATATCAAACAGATGGTTAAATTTAGTTTTAATAATTTAGCGGAAGGTTTGCCGGAAGAAAAATTCTTTCAGAAATCAAGTTTTGATTTAATCATTTGCAGAAATGTCTTTATATATTTAACAGAAACAGTAATTGACGGCGCTGTTAACAATTTTGTTGAGTACCTAAAACCGGGCGGTTTTCTCCTAACAGGGCATTCGGAACTCTCCGGTAAGAAATACAACAGCTTGATAATTAAACAGGGTGTTGATTCTTTTATCTATCTAAAGCAGAAGGATAATGATATATCAGAGCAAAAACCGGTTACTCCCGCAATAGAGCATGTAATTTTGCAACCTGATTTACAAAAAAAATATAAACCGGCAAAAGAGATTCCGAAAGTTGAAAAAAGAGCAGTTGCTGAAGATAGAAATGTAAATATCCATAGTGTCAAGAACTCTAAAAATGATAGCTCTATAAACATTAATAATTTGGTATTGAGTTATATTGAACGGGAAGACCTCATCAACCTTTCCAAAATTGTTTATAATTTGGAGTTTAAGGATAAAGACTCTGAGGATATTCTACAAAAAGCCGCAACAATTCTCGCAGATAGAGGTTATAGCGGTGCTGCAAGGTTCTGTTGTGAAAAAATAATTGAGATTGACCCTTTGAATATAAAGGGCTATTATATTTTAGCAAATTTAGAAAACGAATCAGGAAACATCGCAAAAAGCGAATTATTGTACAATAAAATTCTATATTTGGATTATAAATATTTTGCAGCTTCAATTGAATTGGCTGCAATTTACGAGTATCAAAAAAGACCGGATAAGTCTGAAAAATTAATCCAAAATGCACTTAAATTGTTATTAAAATTGGATGCTGAATCTGAAGCGGCACCATATAAAAATGTTACCGTTTCTCAGTTAATCTCGGAATTAAAAATAAAGTTGAACAACCGGTGAAACAAGAAATTAACTCGTCGCATTATTTGATTTTCGGTCTTCATAATCAAAAATATGCTTTTGAATCATCATATATAAAAGAGATTGTTCCGATTCCGGAGCTAACTCCTGCCGATGAAGTGCCTGCCTTTATTCCCGGAATATTTAATTTTCGCGGTAAATATGTACCGGTTATTGATATTAATTTAAGAATCTGCAATCAAAAACATAATTATTCTATTTCCGATAAAATAATAATCTTAAACAAAGACGGGTTTATTGCAGGATTTTTAGTCGAAGAAGTTTATCAAGTTGTTGTAATAGAGGATCTTTCGGTTGAAAAAATTGATTCGGTATTCCCGAGTTATAAAGAATTAAACATTCAATATGTGCAAGGGGTTTCAACTGTTGATGATGAAAATATCATTTTCTTAAATCTTGATTCACTTTTAACGATTTACGGTAACAATGCAATATTAACCGGGCTTACTGAGTCTGAAGAGAATGAAGAAAATAGTGAAAATAGCCGAACGGTTAGAAACGGGTATTTTATCAAAGACGCCACCGAAAATGAGATCAAAATTCTTAAAGGCAGAGCCAAAGACTTAAGACAAAATTTTCAAATTGATAAATCCGAAGACGGGTATCCCGTGGCGGTTTTGGGGTTGATAGGCGAGTTAGTAGGGGTAAAGTTAGATACTATTCAAGGTTTTTCGGATGTAAAAAAGATAACACAAGTTCCTTGTTGCCCTAATCATATACTTGGGCAGACAAACTACAGAGGCGAAATTTTGACAATTGTTGATATTAGTCCCGCCCTGAACGCAAAATATAGAACACTTACTGCGTCAAATTTAATAATGATAATAAAATTAAGCGAAGGGATGACGGCAATACCCGTTGAAGAAATTTTGGACATTCATTATGTACAAAAGAGTGACATTAAAGATTTACCTGTGGGGTCAAAAATTGTAAATCGTGAATTTATTATCGGAACGGTGAAATTTAATGAGAAAATGATTAGTATTCTTGATATTGAAAAGATACTTTCAAAAGGAAATTTAGCCGTTAATGAAGAAGTATAAAAACTAAAAGAAAAAGTCTTAAAAAAGAGGATAAAATTATGATAAATTGGTTTGACACCATGAAAGTAGGGAAGAAAATTTCTTTCGGTTACGGAATTCTGTTGGCAATTTTAATAATTGCGGCAGTTGTTAATTCTTTCACCATTAGAGGTTTGGAAGATTTAATGACAGAAACAGTCAAATCAACAAAGGTAATAGATGCATTAGATGAATCAAAAATTTTATACCTTGATGTTGAAATTGAACTTTGGAATTACATTTTTTCCGATAACCCTGAAACATTTAAAGTATATGAATCTACTGCTGCGGCATACATAGAGTCAATACAAAAAGCAAAAAGCCTTGAAAGTAATTACAATTTGTTTGCCGAAAAAATTAATGAAATTGACCGGATGACTCAAAATAAGATGAGTTCAATGAATAAAGCTGTTGATTTTATGAGGAAAGGAGAAAAAGTTAAAGCACAAAATATTCTCATTGAAGCCGGTTACAGAGATTATGCCCACAAAATTGAATATCTAATGAATGAGATTAAAGAAGGGGAATTTAAATTCAGAAATGAAATAGAGATTAAAAGGATTGAATCTCAAGACCAAGTTTATTGGGTATCAATAGGAGGTTCAATTATTGCTTTAATAATAGGTGTATTCTTTTCGATAGTAATCACCAAAAGCGTTGTAAACAGAGTAAGTAATGCAATCAATAACATTGCAAGCACCTCAACAGAAATTGCAGCCACAGTCAACGAACATGAGAAAGTTGCTTCACAGCAAGCTGCTTCGGTAAATGAAATTACCACAACTATGAATGAACTTGATGTTACTTTTTCACAAACCGCTTCTAAAGTTTCCGAAACCGCTAATGAAGCCAATAAAGCAACTCAAACTGCCGAAACAGGTCTTCAAACAGTTTTCGAAAGCTCAGATTCAATGACTAAGCTCAGAGAAAAGGTAAATTTAATTGCCGAACAAATTCTTAAATTGAGCGAACAAACCTCGCAGATTAGTTCAATTACTTCTCTTGTTTCGGATATTGCGGGACAAACAAACTTGTTAGCATTAAATGCAGCGGTTGAAGCCGCAAGAGCCGGTGAACAAGGTAAAGGGTTTGCGGTTGTTGCAGCCGAAATCAGGAAACTTGCCGATCAAAGTAAAAAATCAGCCGAAAAAATCAACCTTTTAGTAAACGATATTCAGAAAGCAACTAATGCAACAGTTATGGTAACCGAAGAAGGGAGTAAAAATGTTGATTTTAGTATTATGCTTTCAAATCGTGCCGAAGTTGCTTTTAAAGAATTAGTTGAGTTTATTAATAACACTTACGATATATCACAGCAAACAGTTTTTACAGTTAAACAACAGGTTGCCGCTGTTAAACAGGTGGTTGAGAGTATGAATATCATTAATGCAGGAGTTAAAGAAGCAGCCGCAGGTATTAGTCAAACAAAAGTAGGTGTTGACAACTTGAATGAAACTGCTAAAAATCTTAAATCGATAGTCTAATTCATTCAAGAATTGAGGACAAATAATGATTTTAGATGATGAGCTCAAGGAGATTTTTAAAACAGAGTTTGAAGAGAACATTCAAATTCTTAATCAAGAATTGTTAAAACTTGAGAAAAATAAAGAGGATTTAGAAGCACTCACTAAATTGATGAGAGTTGCACACAGTATGAAAGGGGGTGCAAGAATGATCGGTTTATCGGGTGTTGTTGACTTAGCTCATTTTTTTGAGGACATGCTTGGCGAAGTAAAGAAAAAGAATACTTTGTTAAACGCAAGTGATTTTAACGCAATGTACAAAGCTCTTGATTTAATCAAAGATTTGGTTGAAGAAGTTGTATCCGGCAATAAAATAGTCGAAAATCCTAACTCATTAGTTGATAAAATAATCAATTATAAAATATCGTTTCCCGTTGATTCATCAAATTCTCCTGAAGCTACTCCAAAAACAAATGATGTATTTGATCAGATTCCGAAAAAGGAAAATACGGTAAGAAGTGAAGATGTTATTGAGTACGGGGCAATTCCCCATACTCCAAAACCTGAAGAAGAACCGGTAACAGTAAAACAGGATATACGGTTAATTGATGAATCTTCAAAGAATTTTGTAATTGATACCGTAAGGGTTGCATCCAATAACCTTGATACTTTAATGAATCTTTCAGGTGAATTAACCGTAACAAATTTGAGATTAATTCAGCGGTTTAATAAAATTGAGGGGATAATTTCACTTTTGGAAGAATCTGCGAGAGCAGTTTCGCAGCAAAGGTTCAGCACTTTTGCAAAGCCATCCGAACAAGGAGGCGGTAATAATAACGATTTATTGCTCAAAGCCGAATCGGAAAAAATGGAGCAACTTTTAGATTTCGTATATCAATTAAAAGCCGGCTTAAATGAAGATACTTCAAGGTTAGATTTTGTTACCAACCGTTTTGAAGAAATAATCAAAGATTTGAGAGTATTACCGCTTTCGCATGTTTTTAATCTTTTCCCGAGAATGGTTAGAGATATGTCGCAAACTATGGGCAAACTGATTAACTTTAAAATTGAGGGAGAGGGAATTAAGGCTGATAAAAAAATTCTTGAAGAGATTAAAGACCCCCTTATGCACATTATCAGAAATGCTATTGATCACGGAATAGAGACTCCCGAAAAAAGAGTGGAAGCGGGTAAGTTAAAAGAAGGAACTATTTTACTTTCGGCAAAACAATCTTCATCTACGATAATAATTGAAATTGATGATGACGGTGCCGGTTTAGATTCCGAACAAATCAAAAAATCGGCTATTAAAAAAGGTTTGATTAAAAAGCAAGATGCTGCTGAGCTTTCTGACTCTCAAATTTTCCAATTGATTTTTTCACCCGGCTTTTCAACAGCTAAATTAATTACGGATGTTTCCGGCAGGGGTGTAGGGCTTGAGGTTGTACTCGCAAATGTTCAAAAACTTAAGGGTACAATTGGAGTAGATACAAAACCGGGTAAGGGCACAAAATTTAAACTTGAAATACCGGTTACTTTAGCTACTCTCAGAATAATTATTGTGAGGCTGAACAACGAAATTTATGCTATTCCTGTTGAATATGTGAAATCTGCAATTTCGGTTAAAAGATCTTCCGTATTTTCTTTAGACGGCTGCGATGCAATAATTTATGAAGAAAAACCGGTATCAGTTTTTAAATTGGAAGAGATTTTAGAGATAAAAAATACAGAGATTGAAGAATCTGCTAAAGAGGGAGAAGAAAATTTTGAGTGTATTTTAATTTCGGTTATGGGAGAAACCATAGGTCTTTTTGTAGATGAAATTTTGGATGAACAAGAAGCTTTGGTTAAACCTTTAGGGATGATGTTAAAAAGAGTGCGTAATGTAACCGGTTCGGCAATTCTTGGCTCGGGGGATGTTTGTATAGTTTTAAATCCCGTTGATATTCACAAATCTGTAAAATTAAATTCGGGAAAATCGTCTTCAACTGTTGCGGGTAAAAAGAAAAAAGATGTTAAAAAGATCATTCTTTTGGTTGAAGATTCGCTAACTACCCGTACTCAAGAAAAAAGGATTTTAGAAGGGGCAGGATTCACCGTAATCACTGCGGTTGACGGAGTTGAAGGTTTCCAAAAATTATCGGGAAATAAAATCGATTTAATTGTTTCGGATATTGAAATGCCAAATTTAGACGGCTTGTCTTTCACAAAAAAGGTAAGAGCAGAGAAAAAATTTAGCAGTTTACCGGTTGTTTTAGTTACTTCTTTATCTTCAGACGAGCAGAAACAAAAAGGTTTAGACGCAGGAGCAAACGCCTATATAACAAAATCAAATTTTGACCAGAAACTTCTATTAGAAACGATTGCAAGATTATTATAATATTGATTGATACTCAAAAAGAATATTGAGATGAATAAAAAAAGAATAAAAGTAGTATTAGTTGATGATTCTTTATTAATACTGAATATATTTAAGAAAATATTGTCGTCTTATGAAGAATTAGAGATAGTCGGAGCTTATTCAAAAGCTTCAGATGCATTAAAAGCAGTTATTAAAGAAAAACCTGATGTACTTTGCACAGATTATTCTATGCCCGGTATGGACGGTTTAGAATTAATCAGCGAAATAATGGAGAAGAATCCTTGTCCTATTCTTGTTGTTAGCTCATTAGTTGAACAGAAAAAACAGCCGGAAAATGTTTTTAATTTACTTGAAGCGGGTGCGGTTGATGTTCTTTCTAAACCACTGATAAATTCTGAGGAGGAATTACAAAAATTTGCCTCGCAGCTACTCAGAAAAATTATTCTGCTTTCGGGTGTTTATACTTTCCGGAGAAAAAAGAAAAATAATTTCAGTTCAACCAAAGAAATGGGTGCTTTTTTGTCAGTGAATCATAACCAAAAGTTTAACATTGTTTTAATAGGAGCTTCTACAGGAGGTCCGCTTTTAATTTCGGAGATCATAAAAACGCTACCCGAAAATTATAGTTTACCGATTGTTTGTGTTCAACACATTAGCGAGGGTTTTCTAAGTGGTATGATTGATTGGTTGCAATCATTAACTAGATTAAAAATTGAAATCGCCGGTCACGGTGAATTTCCGAAACCGGGTAGAATTTATTTCCCGCCGGAGAAATCACATTTACTTTTTGACAATAAAGGGCGGTTTTTACTCGATTATTCAGAACCACTAAACGGGCATAAACCGGCTATTAATAAAACTTTTTACTCGGCAGCGGGTACTTTTGGTGAAAAGGCAACTGCCCTTCTTTTAACGGGTATGGGAAATGACGGAGCTACGGGACTTTTAAAAATTAAAGGTGAAGGGGGGTACACAATTGCTCAAGATGAAAGTAGTTGTATTGTATTCGGAATGCCAAAAGCTGCAATAGAAATGAACGCAGTTGTTTCGGTATTTACACCTTCCGAAATTATACATTTTTTAAAAAATCTTTAAATTCCGGTGCGTTATGGAAAACCAAAAAATTCAAGTTTTGTTAGTTGAAGATAGTCAAATGGCTGCAAAATTAATTTCTTTACAATTAAAAGAGGGAATGCCGGCGGATAGCTACGAATTGATATTTACAGATTCTTTAATGAAGGCGTTTGAAGAGCTCAAAAAAGTAAAAATTGATATTACATTATTAGATTTAGGATTGCCCGAAAGTCAAGGTTTAGATACTTTTAAAACCTTTTTTGCCGAATACCCCTATCTACCCGTCATTGTTCTCACAGGTAATGAGGATAAAACACTTGCACTTAAAGCGGTTAGGGAAGGTGCTCAAGATTACTTGGTAAAAGGTGAAGTTTTCAGCAGTTTATTAGCAAGGTCAATTTTTTATGCTCTGGAGCGGGGAAGGTTGCAGTATGAAAAAATGCTTAATCAAGAGAAACTCAAAAAATATTCAGAAGAACTTGAAGTTTTAAATGCCACTAAGGATAAATTCTTCTCAATTATTGCACATGATTTAAAAAGCCCTTTCACTGTTTTGCTCGGTATTACCGATATTCTTAAAGAAGATTTCGAAACTATGGATAAAGATGATGTCAAATCATTTATCGAAAGTTTGAATGATGCGGCAAAAAACCAGTTTAAATTATTGGAAAATCTTTTGGCTTGGGCACAAATGCAAAGGGGTTCAATTGTCTTTAATCCTGTGAAAATTAAACTATATAAAGTTTGTGAGGAAGTCTTTAAACTCTATAGAGAGCATGCCGAAAAGAAAAATATTGCTCTAATTAATAAAGTTGACCCAGAAAGCGAGCTTATAGTTGATACAAATATGATTTATCTGTTAACTCGCAATCTGATTTATAACGCTATTAAATTCACGAATCAGGGCGGATTTATCGAATTTGGTGAGAATAAAATTGATGGTTTCCGCGAAATTTATGTGAAAGATAACGGAGTTGGTATTTCACCCGAAAGATTGGCTAAACTTTTTAGAATTGAGAAGCAAAATACAACAAGCGGTACGGCTGCCGAAAAAGGTACCGGGTTGGGCTTGTTACTGTGTAAAGAGATGGTTGAAAAAAACGGAGGAATTCTTAGGGTTGATTCTGTTGAGGGTGAGGGAACCACTTTTTATTTTACAATAATGGAGTAATATTAGCCGGGTATTAACTTTGTGGGTCATCTTCAGTTGTTGAGCTTATTTCACATCTCAGAGTTTAAGATACAACAGTATTCAAATAACCGGGAAAAGAATTAGTAGTGATTTAATTAATATTGGATTAAGTCTTTTTTTATTTTGTTGATCGCCCTACTTAAGCAAAATTAAAATAGGCAGGGCAAAATATTTTAAAATTAGTTATCCTGAAACCGGAAAATGAAACTGATTAACACTCTAATATTGTTAGAATAACATACAATTTGAGGGAAAGATGAATCCGGTTTTAGATACAATTACATACTTATCAGGTCTTTATATTATCATTGGGTTAATCAACGGACTAAAGTTTACTTTCAAAACAATATTTGATTTTGAAAAAATTAAAATAATTGTTGAGCTACTCACAAAAATTAATGCACTTAACCCACAATATCCTCTGCTACATTTTATCGGTTCAGGTATTTTGCTCAATTCGGTACTTTGGCCCAAAACATTGTATTTTAGCTTGGCTTATGCATTTAATAAGATTCCGGCTGATGAAATATTCGATAAAGATGAAAGCAATGAAGATAAACCGGTTGATTAAAAAAAGTTAAATCACCGGGTATTTTGATATCTCTGTACTTCTCTAATAATCTATAATTTTACTTTGTATAAACTACGCTTCTACTTGGTGATCTGTAGATAATATAACCTCTTCCGCCTACCGGTGTAGTTTCAAAAAGAGGAACTCTGATAGTACGGGTAATTTGTAAACTTCCTTGACCGGGTAAGATATTTGCTAAATCATTTTTGGATACAAAAACATTATTCTGCCCTTGAGCCGTAAACAGGAAAGTGGCAGTTGTGCCTTCTCCTCCGGTTACAATTAGAGTAATGGTTTCGTTTGTGCCGATAGGTTCGCCATTCCAAGTAAAGGTAATATTTTCATTTAGATTGATACCGGAAATATCTGAAGGTATTGCAATTTCTTTGACACCGGTTGTGTAAAGTGAATTTGTATATCTTTCCCGGTCGTTATCAATATATCTAAAAGTTAATTCCTGTTGTTTTCCGTTGATGTTTGTGTAGTAATAGTTTTCACCAATGCTCCAATAATTTAGATTGAGAGAATTAATGGTAACCTCAGCACCGTCAGTTAGTCTAATAGAAGAGCCGTTTTCATTTTCGACGGAGAACTTAGCTTTGGCAAAAGTTACATTAGTTTGAGCATCATAATCTATTGTTAGGGTCTGAAAAATTCTTTCGGATCTAATATTTACAGAATTTTCAGGGTCACAACCCGTAAAAAGTAAAAGGATTGGTAGCAGATAAAGTAAATTTTTCATAAAAAATCCTAATTAAAGACTTAATTTAAATAAGAAATCATTGATTTGAGTTTGTAATTATTATCGAAGCACAGTTCTTTTTATAAATCTAATAAAATTCTAAAAAATTATCACAATTTGAGAGAATTTTAAAGCAAAATCAAGTTATTTTTGGAGTGTAAACCTAAGAAATTTTTTTTCTTAGAAATGGGCAAAAAATTAAAGGGCTTCTTAAATGAAAATTCTACACACCGCCGATTGGCACCTCGGAAAAAAACTATACAACAAAAGCAGGCACGAAGAACAAGTTCAAGTTCTTGAAGAGATTATTTCGATTACCGAAGAAAATAATATCGATGTTGTTGTTGTTGCCGGTGATATTTTCGATAATGCAAATCCCTCAGCAGATTCACAAAGTTTATTCTATAAAACCGTAAAAAGATTAGCTGCCGATGGCAAACGCCCCGTCATAATTATTGCGGGGAATCATGATTCACCTGAAAAAATTGAAGCTCCGCATCCGCTTGCTAAAGAATGCGGAATTATAATGGCGGGTTTCCCCGATTCTAAAGCTTCAATATCAAGTTACGGAGGTAATTTTGAAATATTAAGAAGCGGCGAAGGCTTTTTTGAACTTAAAATTGAGAATGTTGCTTACAACTTAAGAGTGATTTTAACGCCATATCCTAATGAATTAACCCTCAAGAGAATTTTTACAGCTCAAAACTTAGAACAGGAAATAAAACTGAATTTGAACGAAATGTGGGGAAATCAAATCTCAAATTTTGATGAAAACGGTGTTAATATTATGGTGGCTCACCTGTTTTGCTCTGATTTAAACGGCGTAGAACCGGTTGAAGGGGATGACGAAAAATCTGTGCGACTTGGTCCCGCAGGAGTGATAGAAAGCTCACTATTACCGGATGGTTTACATTACGCAGCGTTAGGACATATCCACAAACTTATGAGAATTGAAGGGAAAGGCTACCCGGTTTATTACTCAGGCTCACCTCTTAATTATTCTTTAAGAGAGGAAAGAAGAGATAATTTTGTACTAATTGTTGAGGCAAACCCTGGGATGGTTACAAAAGTTGATAAGGTTAAACTTAATAGCGGTAAAAAAATATACAGGAAAACTTTTACCTCGTTAGAGGAAGCCGAAGAGTGGTTATTAGCAAATCAAGATATTTGGGTTGAGTTAAATCTTAAACTAACACGCCCTTTAACATCTGACGAAAGTAACAGATTATCAAAAATTCACGAGGGTATAATAACACTCAATTTGGAAATCATTTCAGAGCTTTTAGAGGCGCAAGTATCTGTAATTGATGTTACAAAAAGCCCCATAGAACTTTTTGAGTCGTTTTATACCTCTGAGAGAGAGGGTAGATTGCCATCAGAAGAATTGAAAAAATTATTTAGTGAAATATTAGATAGGGAAGAAGAATTATGAGACCACTTTTTTTAGAGTTTGAAGGTTTGTTTTCGTACAGGAGTAAAGTATCTATCGATTTTCAAAAGTTGACCGATGCCGGAATATTTGGTATTTTCGGAAATACTGGCTCCGGTAAAAGTGCTATTTTAGACGCTATCACTCTGGCGCTTTATGGTGATGTAGATAGAATTACCAGTAAAATTGAAAAAGTGGTTAATCTTGATAAAAGAAATGCTAATGTAGTGTTTGAATTTCAAACAGGAAACGATACTGATACCAAATACAGGGCTGAGTTGAGCATTAGGTTAGCTGAAGATAGAACAATTTCTACTAAAAGATCAATCCTTAAAAAAATTCAAGGTGAAGTTGAAACAATTGTATCTGAAAAAATTGGAACCATTATAGGTTTAGAATTTAAGAACTTCACTTTAAGTTCTATAATTCCGCAGGGTAAATTTGCAGAATTTTTGGATAGCACTTCAATTAATAAAACCAACATCCTAAAATCAATATTTAATTTAGAAAAGTTCGATTTAGGCAAAAAAATAAATAGTATTACCAAAGAAACGGAAATTGAATTAGAAAGTATAAATCAAAGACTTGATGGTTTAAGATCATTCACTCCTGAAATTCTGGAAAATACAAAACGGGATTTAGCTGAAACAACCATTCAAAAATTAATGCTAAACGATGAAATTGAAAAACTTGGGGTATTACTCAATGAGCTCAAAAACTTAAAGGAGATGCATGAACAGAAAACCGCTTTAGAAACCAAACTACGCGAATTAGATAGTAATAAACCGGAAATTGATAAACTGAGACAGGAGTTGGAAGCTTATGAAAAATTGTACAAGTTGTTTAAAAACGATTTCGATAACAAAAAACTAACCGGCAATGAGATTAATTCGGTTAGCACCCAACTTGTAAAATCAAATTCTGAATTAGAATCAATACAAAATGAATTTAACTTTGCAGAAAAAGAATTTGAGAACATAAGCAAAGAGTATTCGGTAAAAGATGAGATTATAAGAAAGAGAGATAATCTTACTAAAGTTCTTCAAATTTTTAACCTTGAAAATAAGTTAAAAGAGTTTGAAGATTCAAAAAACCGGATTAAAGTAATTCAAGAAAAATTGGTAAGTAGTCTTCAAAAACTTGAAAAAGAAATTTCTGATTTAGAAAGTACTAAAACTGAAAAAGAACAATTACTTATTGATACCGGGTCATTAACCGAATTAAAAAACTCGCTTCTAAATAATGATAAATTACAGAA
>JACSRR010000383.1 GCA_014879635.1 Ignavibacteriaceae bacterium
AGTGGCTCAATTGGTAGAGCAGCGGTCTCCAAAACCGCAGGTTGGGGGTTCGAGTCCCTCCTGACGTGCGAATAATTATTCAAAAGAGTGTTATGAAAGAAAAGATAATTAATTTTTTTAACGATGTTGTCAAGGAAATGAAAAAAGTTACTTGGCCAACAAAAGACGAGTTGAAAAATTCTACTAAAATTGTGGTGGTGGTTTGTTTAATCATCGCTGTATTATCTTATATCGTGGATATGGGTATTACTCAGGTATTCAAAGGAATTTTCTAATTTTATGTTTGAATTCAAGTGGTATGTAGTAAAAGTAATTACTGGACACGAGAATAAGGTAAAAACTTTGATTGAGGGTGAGCTCCAAGACAATGAAAGGCTTAGAGAAAGAATTTCAGAAGTTTTGGTGCCAACCGAAAGAGTTTTTGAAGTTAAAGACGGCAAGAAAAAATCTAAAGTTAAAAATTTTCTCCCCGGTTATGTGTTAATTTTTGCATTCCTTGATGCTACGGTTAAAGATTTTATTCAAAACACGCCATCAACATTAGGTTTTTTAGGAACAAAAAATGTGCCTAACCCTCTTCATGCTGAAGAAGTTAAAAGAATTGTAGGCAAAGCCAAACAAGAAGAAGATACCGAGAGGTTAGAAACTATGTTCCGTTCAGGTGACACTGTTAAAATAGTTGACGGACCATTCAACAACTTTTCTGCAACTGTTGAAGAAGTTAATGAAGAGAAAATGAAAATTAAGGTACTTGTTTCTATTTTTGGTAGAAAAACACCTGTTGAAATTGATTTCGCACAGGCAGAGTTGACAAATTAATATTTGAAAAGGTTATAAAATGGCTAAGAAAATAACAGGTTATATTAAATTACAGATTCCGGCAGCGAAAGCTAATCCTTCGCCACCGGTAGGACCCGCCTTAGGTCAGAAAGGTGTTAATATTATGGAATTCTGTAAGCAATTTAACGCAAGAACGGCTGCTCAGGAAGGATTGATCATTCCTGTAGTTATCACCGTTTTTTCTGATAAATCATTTACATTTATTACAAAAACACCACCGGCAGCAATATTATTGTTAAAAGCTGCCAAACTTCCGAAAGGCTCAGCTGAACCAAACAGAACTAAAATTGGTAAAGTTACTTTAGCCCAGGTTGAAGAGATTGCCAGAACAAAAATGCCGGATCTTAACGCTAATGATGTTGAACACGCCATGAGCATGGTTAAGGGAACGGCAAGAAGTATGGGAATTACCGTAGAAGGATAATGTTTGTACCATATTAAAGCGAATGGATAAAAATGAAACAAAGTAAAAGATTTGCTGAAATAAGCAAAAAAATTGATAAAAACAAAGAGTACAAAGTAGAAGAAGCTATTGATTTATTAAAAGCTATTTCTACCGTGAAATTTGTTGAATCTGTAGATTGCGCACTAAGATTAGGCGTTGATCCTCGTCACGCTGACCAAATGGTTAGAGGAACTGCAATTTTACCTCACGGGCTCGGAAAAGAGATTAAAGTGTTGGTTGTTGCAAAAGGCGAAAAAATTCAAGAAGCATTAGATGCAGGAGCAGATTACGCAGGTTTTGAAGACTATTTAGAAAAAATTCAAGCAGGTTGGGCTGATTGCGATGTTATAATTGCAACTCCTGATGTCATGGCTCAATTAGGAAAATTAGGAAAGATTTTAGGACCTAAAGGCTTAATGCCTAATCCTAAAAGCGGTACAGTTACCACAGATGTAGCAAAAGCCGTACAAGAATCAAAAGCAGGTAAAATTGATTTTAGAGTTGATAAACAATCTAATTTGATAACCGCTATTGGTAAATTAAATTTTGAAACAGACCAATTGTCAGAAAATTTGAGAGCTTTTATGAGTGCGGTAATTAAATTAAAACCCGCAACAGCAAAAGGGCATTACATTAAAAGTATGTCGCTCTCAACAACAATGGGTCCAGGACTAAAAATTGCAAAAGACGAATTTGCATCATAAAAAGAGATTACGCACTAAACAAACTGCTTCTAACCTTATGGTTTGTACAAAGTAATACTTCGGGAGAACAATGAACAAAGAAAGAAAAACGGAAATTGTTGCCGAAGTTGCTGAACTTTTAAGTAAATCATCGGCGGTATTTTTGACTGATTATTCAGGAATAAGTGTAGCCGATATTTCGAAGCTCAGGAACGAATTCCGTAAAGAGGGCGTTATTTACAAAGTTGTAAAGAACACCTTATTTGAACGGGCTTTAAATGAATCGGGTAAATATCCAAAATTAACCGAACATTTAACCGGAATGACCGGCTTCGTAATTGCATACGATAACCCGGTAGCCCCGGCAAAAATAATTAAAAAGTATTTTGATGATACCCAAAAGTTGCCATTAAAAGCATGCTACATCGAAACTTCTTACTATGACGGAAAAACATTAAACCAATTGGCAGCTTTGCCTTCAAAAGCAGAGATTATTGCCGGTATATTGGGCAGCATAAACGCACCCGCTTCGGGTATTGTTGGCGCTCTCAATGCGGTTATGAGAGACTTAGTAAGTGTTATAGATGAAATTGCTAAAAAGAAAGCAGCATAATTAACGGTAAACAAAATTTAACAGGAGATTAAAATGTCAGAGAAAGTAGCTGAATTAGTAGAGAAGATAAAAGCTTTAACATTAGTTGAAGCATCAGAATTAAAAAAAGCATTGGAAGATGAATTTGGTGTTACCGCTGCTGCCCCTGTGATGATGGGTGCACCGGTTGCAGCTGCAGCAGAAGCTCCGGCTGAAGAAAAAACCGAATTTGATGTTATTCTTCTTGAAGCAGGCGCTAACAAAATTAATGTTATTAAAGTTGTTCGTGCGCATACTTCATTAGGATTAAAGGAAGCAAAAGACTTAGTTGACGCAGCACCGAAACCGGTTAAAGAAGCTGTTACTAAAGATGAAGCTGAAAAAATTAAGAAGGAAATAGAAGAAGCCGGCGGTAAAGTAGATATTAAATAAGCTTTTCGCTTTTTTATTCTTCCTTTCGATTGTTTGAAGATAGGGTGGGCTATGCTCGCCTTATCTTATTTTGTTTGATGAACTATGTTATGTTCACGAGAATTTGTATCAGAACTTAAAATATTGTGAGGTTCACACTTGAGCACCAATAGAATATCCTTCGGAAAAATTGTCCCCGTAATTGATTTGCCCGATTTATTAAGCGTTCAGAAAGACTCATTTGAAGATTTTCTTCAGAAAGATGTCTCTCCGGCAAACCGAGAAAATAAAGGGCTCCAACAGGTTTTTATTAGTAATTTTCCTATTTACGACAACAAAGAAAATTTTAGATTAGATTTTTTAGAATATCATGTTGAAAGACCAAGATTTACTATAACCGAATGCCGTGAAAAGGGTTTAACTTTTGCCGCACCGATTAAAGCAAAATTAAGACTTTCTGCTAAAGACCCCGATACCGGTGAGTATGTTAATTCGGTTGAAGAGGAAGTTTACCTCGGTAATATGCCCTTTATGACTGATAGCGCCACTTTTGTTATCAACGGTGCTGAGAGAGTTGTGGTATCACAACTTCACCGCTCACCCGGTGTTGCATTCTCTAAAAATATCCACCCAAACGGAACTCCCCTTTACACTGCAAAAATTATTCCTATGAAGGGTTCTTGGGTTGAGTTTACTACCGATATTAATCATGTTCTTAATGTTTATATCGATAGAAAAAAGAAATTCCCTTCAACTATGCTTTTAAGAGCTTTAGGTTTTGAAACTGATGAAGAGATCTTAAGCTTGTTCGATATTTATGAATCAGTTGAAGTTACTCCCGAAAACATTACTCAATATTTAAATAGAGTTGTGGCCACTGATGTTTTTGATATGTCAACAGGTGAAATTTTCCTCATAAGAGGCACAACTATTGATGAAGATGCAGTTATTAGAATTAAAGATGCAGAAGTTTCGGAAATAAATTTTATTAGAACTGATTTAGATACCGAACAAAATTTAATTTTAAATACCCTTAACAAAGACACTTCTCATACAAAAGACGAAGCCCTTCTTTCTATTTATAGACAATTAAGAACCGGCGAAGCTCCGGATTTGGATACTGCCGCAGGTTTATTAGAGAGATTATTCTTTAACGAAAAAAGATATGATCTCGGTGAAGTTGGCCGTCATAGAATGAACGATAAATTAAAACTTGATATTCCCGAAAATACTACGGTTTTAACTGACCGTGATATTATCGAAATCATTCGTTATGTTATTAGAATGAAAGAGGGAAATCATGACCCTGATGATATAGATCACTTAGGAAACAGAAGAGTTAGAACTGTTGGCGAGCAATTGCAAGCTCAGTTTAACACCGGTATTAATAGAATGTCACGCACTATCAAAGAAAAAATGAATATTCGCGATAGTGAGAACTTTACTCCAACTCAATTAGTTACCGCAAGAACTATTTCAAGTGTGATTAACGCATTCTTCGGAACTAACCAGCTTTCGCAGTTTATGGATCAGACTAATCCGTTATCAGAACTAACCCACAAGAGAAGAATGTCGGCGTTAGGTCAAGGCGGTTTAACGAGAGAGAGAGCAGGTTTTGAGGTTCGAGATGTTCACTACACTCATTACGGTAGATTGTGCCCAATTGAAACACCCGAAGGACCAAACATCGGTCTTATTTCTTCACTTACAATTTTTGCAAGAGTAAACAGATACGGATTTTTAGAAACTCCTTACAGAGTTGTTAATAACGGTATAGTTACAAAAGAAATTGTTTACTTAACTGCCGAAGAAGAAGATAAATTTGTAATTGCACAGGCAAATGCCCCGCTCAATGAAGACGGTACATTTGTTAACGAAAGAGTAAAATGCCGTTTCAAAGGCGATTTCCCGATTGAATTACCCGAAAACATTCATTATATGGATGTTGCCCCGGCACAAATTGTATCAGCTGCTGCAGCGCTTATTCCGTTCTTAGAGCACGATGATGCTAACAGAGCTTTAATGGGTTCAAACATGCAGCGTCAAGCTGTTCCGTTGTTAAGACCGGAAGCTCCTATTGTTGGTACAGGTCTTGAACCTAAAGTAGCCCGCGATACAAGAGCCGTTATTGTTGCCGAAGAAGATGGCGAAGTAATTTATGTAGATGCAGACAAAATTGTTGTAGATTACAATGTTAACCCTATGTCTTTTGAGGCTTTAACTGACTTCCAGGATGTTAAAACAGTTACTTATAATCTCATCAAATTCTCCGGTACTAACCAAGAAACCTGTATTAACCAGAAACCGATTGTTACTGCCGGTACAAAGGTTAAAAAAGGAAATGTTTTAGCCGACGGATTTGCCACTGAATTTGGCGAATTAGCGTTAGGAAGAAATGTTCTTGTTGCGTTTATGCCCTGGAGAGGTTACAATTTTGAGGATGCTATTATTCTCAGCGAAAAATTAGTTAAAGAAGATGTGTTTACTTCAATTCACATTGAAGAATTTGAACTTCAAGTTCGTGAAACTAAACGCGGTGAAGAAGAATTAACTAAAGAAATTCCTAATGTTAATGATGAAATTGTAAAGAATCTTGACGAAAACGGTATTATTAGAGTTGGTGCAGAAGTAAAAGAAAACGATATTCTTATCGGAAAAATTACCCCGAAAGGTGAAACTGACCCAACTGCCGAAGAAAAACTCTTAAGAGCTATCTTTGGTGATAAAGCCGGTGATGTTAAAGATGCCTCGTTGCGTGCTACAGCCGGATTAAAAGGCACAGTAATTAAATCAAGATTGTTTAGCCGCAGAAGAAAAGAATCAGAAATTAGAAAGCAAGAGAAAAAATTGCTTGATAATATAGATAATCTCCACAAAAAGAAGATCAAATCGTTAAACGACAAACTTCTTGACAGGGTGATTAAAATCTCTGAAGGCAAAAAATCAAGAGGTATCAAAGATGCTTTCGGAAATGTTAAAATTAAATCGGGCGTGGTGCTAAAATCCGATTCTTATGATGATATTGATGTTTCAACACTTGACGGTTTAGCCGGTTGGTTTGATGATGAAGAATCAAATAAATACATCACAACATTGTTTAAGAATTACCACAGAAACAAAACCGATATTGAAGACGATTACAAACGCGAAAGACAGAAAATTCAAACAGGTGACGAACTTCCTCCGGGAATTGTTCAATTAGCTAAAGTTTATGTAGCTAAGAAGAGAAAAATTTCTGTTGGCGATAAGATGGCAGGTCGCCACGGTAACAAAGGCGTTGTGGCAAAGATTGTACCACAAGAAGATATGCCATTCTTACCTGACGGAACTCAAGTTGATATAGTACTAAATCCGCTTGGCGTACCTTCAAGAATGAACTTAGGTCAGTTGTACGAAACTGCATTAGGTTGGGTCGGAAAAAAATTAGGTGTCAAATTTGATACCCCTGTTTTTGACGGCGCAAAAATTGAAGATGTTGACCAGTGGTTAGATAAAGCCGGATTACCTGTAGGTTGTAAAACCGATTTATTTGATGGTAGAACGGGCGATAAGTTTGACCAAAGGGTTACTTGCGGATATATTTATATGCTTAAACTGAGCCACTTGGTTGACGATAAAATTCACGCAAGGTCAATAGGACCATACTCACTTATTACTCAGCAACCATTGGGCGGTAAAGCACAGTTCGGTGGTCAGAGGTTCGGAGAAATGGAGGTTTGGGCACTTGAAGCTTACGGCGCTGCTCATATTCTCCAAGAAATATTGACTGTAAAGAGTGATGATGTTACCGGAAGATCAAAAGTTTATGAGTCAATCACCAAAGGCGAAAATGTGCAAGAGCCTAATATTCCTGAAGCATTTAATGTATTTATCAAAGAATTACAAGGTTTAGGCCTTGATGTTCTTCTCGATAGGCGTTAAATCTTTCATTTAAGAACAGGATAAGGAGTTAAAATTTATGACATTAAGACAAAACGAAGAAACAATAAGAGATATTAACGCAATAACTATCACTCTTGCTTCTCCGGATAATATTTTAGACAGATCAAAGGGTGAGGTTACCAAACCCGAAACAATCAATTACCGCTCTTTCAGACCGGAAAAAGATGGTCTTTTCTGCGAGAAAATTTTTGGTCCCACAAGGGATTGGGAATGCTATTGCGGTAAATACAAAAGAATTAGATACAAAGGTATAGTTTGTGATAGATGCGGTGTTGAGGTAACTCAGAAAATTGTACGCCGTGAGAGAATGGGTCACATTTCGCTTGCTGTTCCGGTTGTTCATGTATGGTTTTTCCGTTCACAACCATCTAAAATTGGTAATCTTTTAGGCTTTAGCGCCAAAGAACTCGAAAAAATCATTTATTATGAAAGCTATGTGGTGTTAAATCCCGGTCCAACCGGATTAACAGTAAATGACTTAATAACCGAAGAGCAGTATTTTGAGATATTAAATTCTCTTCCTGCCGGAAATGATAAATTACCGGATGACCACCCGGATAAATTTTTCGCTAAAATTGGCGGACATGCAGTTAGAGATTTATTAAAAAATCTTGATACCGAATCACTTTTCCGCGAATTAAAAGATAAACTTGTTTCGGAAACTTCGCAACAGAAGAAAGAAGAATATCTCAAGCGTTTGAAAGTTATTGAGGCGTTCAGACACAAGGAAATCAAGCCTGAAAACAGACCTGAATGGATGGTTCTCAGCTATATTCCGATTATTCCACCCGAATTAAGACCTTTGGTTCCCCTTGAAGGCGGTAAATTTGCTACTTCCGATCTTAATGATCTTTACAGAAGGGTTATAATTAGAAACAACCGTTTGAAAAGATTAATTGATATCAAAGCTCCGGAAGTAATTCTTAGAAACGAAAAAAGAATGCTTCAAGAGGCAGTAGATGCTCTTTTTGACAATTCAAAGAGAACAAGTGCGGTAAGAAGCGACAACAACAGACCGTTAAAATCACTTAGCGATATTCTAAAAGGAAAACAAGGAAGATTCCGTCAGAACCTTTTAGGAAAAAGAGTTGATTACTCGGGCAGATCTGTAATTGTGGTTGGTCCCGAATTAAAATTGCATGAGTGCGGTTTACCCAAAGATATGGCTTATGAATTGTTTAAACCTTTGATAATCAGAAAACTGATTGAAAGAGGAAACAATAAAACCGTTAAGAGTGCAAAGAAAGTAGTTGAGAGAAAAGACCCTATTATTTGGGAAATTCTCGAAAAAATTATTGACGGTCACCCAATTATGCTCAACCGTGCTCCTACACTTCACAGGTTAGGTATCCAAGCTTTTCAGCCGGTGTTAATTGACGAAAAAGCAATTAGACTTCACCCTATGGTGTGTACAGCTTTCAACGCAGATTTTGACGGCGATCAAATGGCGGTGCATATTCCTCTTAGTGACGAAGCCAAATTAGAAGCTCAACTTTTGATGTTAAGTTCGCACAATATTCTTTCACCTCAGAACGGAAATCCGATTGTATTACCTACACAGGATATAGTTTTAGGTCTTCACTATCTAACAAAAGAGAGAGAAGGCGATTTAGGCGAAGGAATGATCTTCTCAGATGTATCTGAAGTTTTAGCAGCGCATAATAATGCCGTTATTTCACTTCACACTAAAATTAAAGTTAGAATTGAAGGTGAAATTATTGATACAACAACCGGTAGAATTATTTTCAATCAGGTTGTTCCAAAAGAAATGGGCTATATTAATAGTGTACTCATTAAAAAGAACTTCGGAAACTTGATAAATAATGTTTTTATTAAGTTAGGTAATAAAGTTACAGCTAAATTCTTAGACGATATCAAAGATCTCGGTTTTACTTATGCTATGAAAGGCGGTATTTCAATCAGTTTCTCTGATATTATAGTGCCAAAAGAAAAAGAAGAATTTATCAATGAAGCAAACGGAAAAGTTGATAAAGTTCTTTTAGAGCATGCTAACGGTGTTATTACCGATAATGAGAGATACAATAAAATCATCGATATCTGGACACACACTACTGAGAATATCACAAATGTGTTGATGGATAAATTAAGAATTTCGGATGCAGGATTCAACCCGATTCACATGATGGTGTACTCGGGTGCAAGAGGCTCTGACCAGCAGGTTAAACAGCTTGCGGGAATGAGAGGACTTATGCAGAAACCTCAAAAATCTCTTAGCGGTCAAGCGGGTGAAATTATCGAGAACCCGATTGTAGCTAACTTGAAAGAAGGTTTATCCGTTCTTGAATACTTTATCTCAACTCACGGTGCCCGTAAAGGTCTTGCAGATACTGCGTTAAAAACAGCAGATGCAGGTTACCTTACCAGAAGATTGGTGGATGTTGCTCAAGATGTTATCATCACAGAGATTGATTGCGGAACTATTAACAGTATCAAAACTTCTGCTCTTAAAGAAGGTGCTACTCAGAGAGAGCCGTTAATTGACAGAATAACCGGTCGTGTTTCTCAAGAAGATATTATGGACCCGAGAAACGGCGATTTGATTTGCTCATCAGGCGAAACAATTACTGAAGAAATAGCATTTAAAGTTGAAGATATCGGATTAGAAACAGTTGATATCAGAACTGTTCTCACCTGTCAATCAAGATACGGTGTTTGTGCTAAATGCTATGGCAGAAACTTAACAAACGGTAAATTAGTTGAAGTTGGTGAGGCTGTTGGTGTTATTGCAGCACAGTCAATCGGTGAACCGGGTACTCAGCTAACGCTCAGAACTTTCCACTTGGGTGGTTCTGCATCGCGTGAAGCTATGCAATCAGAATTAAATTCGAATGTTGAAGGTACCGTTAAATTTGTTAAAATGAATTATGTAGTTAAACAAGATTTCTTAGGACCCGTTAAAGTTGTTACAGGTAGAAGAGGTTCTGTTGAAATTTACGATGAAAACAATATTATAATTCGCAGATACGACATCCCATACGGCGCTGAATTAAAAGTTGACGAAGGCGAAAAAATAACTAAGGGCAAACCTATTTTTAGTCATGACCCTTATAACTCGCTTATCATCACCGATTCAGCCGGTACTGTTAAATATGTGGATTTCGTTAAAGGTATATCTTTCGAAGAAGATCAAGATGATCAGACTTTACACTATCAAACAGTTGTAATTGAACCAAAGAACAAAACTCTTTCGCCGGCTATTATTGTGGTTACCGAAACAGGTGAGGAGAAATTGTTCAACATTCCTTCAAAATCAATTGTTCAAGTTTTGGATGGTGAGCAGATTCCTGCAGGTACCATTCTTGCTAAGATTAGTAAAGCTACAAGTAAAACCAAAGATATTACCGGTGGTCTTCCGAGAGTAACAGAGTTATTTGAAGCACGCACCCCTCAAGATTCGGCAATTATTACCGATATTGAAGGTACCGTAAGATTTGGGGCTAAAAAGAAAGGTTCCAAAGAAATTATTATCACTTCGTTAGACGGTTCTGACGAAAAAGTTTACAATGTACCGCTTAGTAAGCACATTCTTGTTCAAGAGGGTGACGAAATTCCCGCGGGTGAAAAACTTATCGACGGTCCTATTAACCCTCACGATATTTTGAGAATTAAAGGTACCCAATCTGTAATGCAGTATTTGGTTAACGAAATTCAAGATGTTTACCGTGTTCAAGGTGTTAAGATTAACGATAAACACATTGAAGTGATTGTAAGACAGATGCTTCAAAAAGTTAGAATTAATTCACCGGGTGATTCAAAATTCCTTGAAGAAGACTTAGTAGATAAACAAGAGTTTACCGAAGAAAACAACAAATTATTGGATAATTTAATTGTTGTAGATCCGGGCGATTCAAAGCTATTAGTTGGTGAAATGATTTTACGGAACAAACTAAGAGAGTTTAATAGCGATCTAAAGAGGAAGAATAAAAAAGAAGTCGAAGCCCGCGAACCTATTACGGCAACCTTCGATAACTTGCTGCTTGGTATTACAAGCGCAGCTCTCTCTACAGAAAGCTTTATATCTGCAGCTTCATTCCAAGAGACAACTAAGGTGTTGGCAAATGCAGCCGTAGCGGCAAAAACCGATCATCTTAGAGGATTAAAAGAGAATGTGGTTATGGGTAAACTAATACCCGCAGGTACAGGTCTTAAAAAGTACCGTCAAATCATGGTTAAGGGTTCTGATGTTGATTTAGCACCAGCTGACGAAATAGATCAAAGTAAAGAACTTAACAAACCGGTATAAGTTAAATTGAAATAAACAATAAAGGCTGCCAATTTTGGTAGCCTTTTTTGTTTTAAAGAAATTCGTTAAAAATGGAACGGATCACTACTTAATGGTTTACCCCAAAGTTAGCTTAGAACCGGAAAATTTAAGATTCAGTTTCTACCGGTTTTTATATATCCGGCTCAAAACAAAACCGGGGGATTTCCACCCTTCCTTACACTTTAACATTACCCCAAAAATCAAAAAAACAAAATCCTTACCCTCGTTCATTTCTGAGAAAGAAAGCCGGTCTGAAAATGTGAATGTTATTAAAGCTGAGAAAAACTTTAAAAATGTCCAAAAAATTATACTAAAGTATAGTTTTTGAGCATTGTTTAAAAATATTAAGTGCATTAAATTAAACTTTAGAAGGGTAAAAAAATAGTACTATAAAGCATTTAAAATCGAGCGGTCTAAAAAAATGAAGGTGATGAGAAATGGCAAAGTATTATTCTAAAATACATGTGCAGCATAAAAGCGGATCAAAAGCTACGGGAAAGAAAGTTGTGTTGGGATTTCAAAGCCTGTTAGGCGGTATGACAAGTCCCGTTTATACTGATAGCAGCGGCACAGCAATAGTGCCACATGAAAGTAATGGCAGGGCAACGGTGTATGTCTCAGGTGTAAAGGTAGGAGAAATTAACGCACCGGGAGAAACTGTGGTATTTATATAAGAGGCAATAATAATTCAGACATTAATTACTGTAAAAGGAAATAATCATAAAAATTGACAATAACACTGTTTTTAATGATATACAGTTAATGATTAAAGTGTAAGAAAGCACTTGCATAAAGAAGAAGAAGATTGTTAAAACAAATGAGAAAAACACTTATTAGGAAATGATCAGTAAAGTGGAGACCGGTAACCACTCTAAAAACGGGGCGTATCTGAAAAGCCTAACGAGTAGGAAAAGGTAAAAAAGGAAAATTATCATGAATTTAAAAAATGCTACACAATTAGCGATTATCGGGGTAAGTGTACAATTATTCCTCGCATTTTTGTATTTTTTTAATACAATACGATGGATTGAAATATATGAAATCTATGAGTATTTAAGTTTCTTTCATATTATTGGGACAGCATTATTACTCCCATTTTTTATAATTCTTTTTAAAAGCCAGAAATAGCCATGGAAGAAAATAATATTAATGACATTCTTGGTATAGATGATTCCAAAAGTCAAAACAGAAATGAACAAAATACTAACAGTTATCGCTATCCTGCTTTGAGAACAATCGCAACGGTTTATATGGTTTTTGCATGGATAATTGGCATTGCAGCAATTAGCACGGCATTATATCATTTCTTCGTGGGTAGAATGATAATATTTGGACTAATTTCACTTTTAGTTGGGGGCTTATTAGCTCTTGGACTGGCAGCAATATCTGAATCAATAAAAGTATTTTTAGATATTGAATATAATACAAGAAAAGCGTTCGAGAAATAAAAGCCATGCCCATAACAAAGTGAAGCAGCAATAAGGGTTTCAGTGGTATTTATGAATAAGATATTTTTTTCTACTCTGCTATTCTTAACGATTACGAAAATCGCATATTAGCAAACACTGCACCTGTATAGCGGAAAAAATCACGATCTTTATTTTGGCTGTTTAAATTGCAATAAATACAATTCCAATTCGATTTGGAAAGCATATTGTACCTATGGTTCAAAATATAATTCATACAGACAGAACATACAAGCAAAATGAGGGGGCATTACAAGGTTGGATGTTTATAAACTATATTGCACTTCAATGGTACTACATCTGTCTCTTATACACATCTGACGCTGCCGACGACGGA
>JACSRR010000106.1 GCA_014879635.1 Ignavibacteriaceae bacterium
AAAAATTGTTCTTAGTGCTTAGTTCGTAGTTCTTGGTTTATTCCTGACCCTTTCGGGATTACCCTTTACCCTTTACTCTTTACTCCCGACCCCGTCGGGATTACCCTTCACTCTTTACCATTCAGCGTAAGAAATTGATATTGGCATTTTATCCACAACTCACTAAATCTTTAACCGTAGAGGGCACTCAGTGCAAAAAAGTTCGGGGTTCGGGGTTTAGGATTAAAAAAAAAGTTTTCTGTTGAAAAAACGCTTCCTATTTTGTGATCTGCGCTTAGAATTATTTTTGCATTCAATTTTTAAGACATACCTGTATTAATACGAATAGCACACAATTAAAATCTAATTTGGATAAGAAATTAATATTCTTTATATTTGTCATTCGATTTTTGCCCCACTTTTGAGGGCATTTTTTATTTGGACAGTATGAGCAGTAAAGAAAATATATTTAAAGAGTTTTGTGAGCAAGTAATTGCCCGCAATAATTTATTACTTGTTGAGATAGTTTTCAGAGGTAATAAAAACGAAAAAGTAATTGAAGTTTATATTGACTCAGGTGAAATACTCACAGTTGACGATATAGCAAATATCAGTCGCGAAATCAATGAATTTATTGAAACAGAGAACCTTTTCGAAGGTAGATACAGATTAGATGTTTCCTCCCCCGGTATTGAAAGACCACTTATTTTTCTTCAACAATTTCCGAAAAATACCGGTAGATCCTTCGAAATAGAATACAAACTTGAAGGTTCTGATGTGGTTGAAAAATTTAAAGGCAAGTTACTCAAAGTAGAAGGGAATAATTTGGTTTTCGAAGATAAAAAGTTCGAAAAAATAATTGATTTTCAAAATTTAATTAATGCAAAGGTAAAAGTAAGTTTTTCTTAAAGAGGATATTTTATGAACTCTGAGATTGTAGAAGCTTTTGCGCAAATGGCAAAAGAAAAAGGCGTTGACAAAGACGTTCTACAAGGAATAATTGAAGAAGTATTCGGTATATTGGTAAAAAAACGATTTGGTGAAGAAGCGCGCCATTCTGTTATTGTGAATATGGATAGAGGCGATATTGAAATTTATTTAGAACGCGAAATTGTTGATTTTGTTGAAGACCCGCAAACCCAGATCAGTATTGATGATGTTAATGCAAAGGGTAATGAAGATGAGCTTGAAATAGGTGAAGAATATGTTGAAAAACTTGAGCTCGTTTCTTTTGGCAGAAGATTAATAAACCTTGCCAAGCAAAATTTGAATCAAAGAATCAGAGATATCGAGAAAGACTTAGTTTTTAATGATTATAAAGATGTTGTAGGTGAAATTGTTGTAGGTGATATTTATCAAATTCGTAAATATGATATTTTAGTAAACCACAATAAGAACGAACTTGTAATGCCGCGTGAGGAGCAAATTCCTCATGAAAGATACAGAAAAGGGGACACCGTAAGAGCAATTGTAAAAGAAGTTAAAAGAGGTAAAACCGGTCCGGAAATAGTTATTTCAAGGGCTGACAATACTTTTCTTAGGAGGCTTTTTGAATTGGAAATACCCGAAATTTTTGACGGTATTATTCAGATTAAAGGTATTGCCCGTAAACCCGGCGAGAGGGCAAAAGTTGCCGTTGAATCTTTAGATAAAAGAATTGATGCCGTAGGTGCCTGCGTTGGTATGAAAGGGGTAAGAATTCACGCTATTGTACGCGAACTTAGCAATGAAAATATAGATGTTATAAACTATTCGAATGATATTAAAGTATTAATGATTAATGCGTTAGCTCCCGGAAAAGTAAAGGACATACATTTAGACCCCGAAACTAAAAAGGCTACAATTTACTCTGATAATGACCAAATCTCTCTAATTTTAGGAAGAGGCGGAGTAAATATTAAATTGGCTTCTGATTTAACCGGTTATACAATTGATGTAATCAGGCAAGAGAAAGACCTTGATGAATATGATTTCGATTTTGATTTAATTGAATTTAGAGACGATTGGGGCAAGGAAGTTTACGATATTTTAATCAACAATAAATATGATACGGCTTTGGAAATATTAAAAGCCGGAAAGCTTGAACTGTCAAAAATTGAAGAACTTGATGAAGCAACTATCGATAGAATTTTAGCAGATTGTAAAGCTGAATTAAACAACGAATAACCCCGGAAATCGTTTAATGAGTGAAATTAAAGAAAAAAAGATACGAATAGTAAAATTTGCAGCAGATTGTAATGTATCCGCAGATACAATCATAGATTTTTTGCGGAAAAAAGGCTTTGATGCTAAAACTCCTAATTCTCCACTTTCTGATGAAATGCTTTCGGCTTTAGAATCACATTTTAAGAAGGATTTAGAGAAAGCTCACAAACAACATGTTAAGGTTTCTGAATTTCACAAAAAACTTAATGAAAAAACAGGGCGTGAACAAAAGCCTGAGGTAGTTGAAGAAATTAAGCCCGAACCGGTTGAAGTTAAAGTTGAAACTCCCGTAGAAGTGCCCGTAATTGAACCTGTAATTGAAGAAATTATAGTTGAACCCGAGCCCGAAAAAATACCCGAACCAATAATTCAGCAACAAATTGAAATCATTCCTGAGCCGGCTGAACCAGAGATAATTGAATCAGTTCAACCCGAAGAAGAGATTGAAGAAGTTGTTGAGATTGTTGCCACTGTTGAAGAAATTAAAAACGAAGTTGTTGAAGTAGAACCTGAACCTGTTGAAGAGCAAGCGGAAGTTGTTGATGATTTAGAAGCTTCAGAAGATGAAGTTGAAGAAGAATCTGGAATAAAACAACCTGAGCAATTTAAAACCACCTATACTGACTCCCGCAAAAGAAAGGGGTTAAAAATTGTAGGTAGAATGGATTTAAGTGAGCGTAAAGTGGCTCCCCCAAAGCCTGCTGAACCGGTAAAAGAGCAAACTGAACAGAATCAACAGAAAACGCCTAATCAAACAAATGAATCGCCTCAAGTTGTTAAAGTTTCGATTAATCCTACCGATGCCGAAGGCAGAGCCAAGAAAAAGAAGAAAAAACCGAGAGGCGTAAAAGGGAAGGAACCAAAAGTTGAAGAAACAGAAGCACAAAAGAAGCGTGCTAAAGTTAAAAAAATTGAGATTGACGAAAAAGAAGTAAGAGAATCAATCAGAAGAACTTTATCGGTTGATGATACAGGTGTCTCTTCAAGAGCTGCTTTAAGAAAGAAAAAGCGTGAAAGAATGGCTCTACAGGAAGAACGAATTCAAGAAATGAAGAGAGCCGAAAAGAATACTATAACAGTTACAGAATTTATGGCTGTAAATGAACTTGCTAATTTGATGGAAGTAGGCGTTGCAGAAGTAATTTCGAAATGTATCGGTTTAGGTTTAATGGTTTCTATAAATCAAAGACTTGAAATGGAAACTATTACTTTAGTAGCCGATGAATTTGGATTTGAAGTTCAAGTTGCAAACGAATATACAAGTGATAGTCTTGAAGATTATGATGATTTAGATGAAGAATTAGTTTACCGTTCACCCGTTGTAACAATAATGGGGCATGTTGATCATGGTAAAACTTCATTATTGGATTATGTTAGAAGAGCAAATGTAGTTGCCGGTGAGTCGGGTGGTATAACCCAGCACATCGGAGCGTACAAAGTTGAAGTAGAGCCGGGCAAATTTATAACATTCTTAGACACACCCGGTCACGAAGCATTTACGGCAATGAGAGCCCGTGGTGCACAAGTTACAGATATTGTAGTTTTGATAGTTGCTGCAGATGATGCGGTAATGCCGCAAACCGTTGAAGCAATATCGCATGCTTTAGCGGCTAATGTGCCAATTATTGTTGCTATTAATAAAATTGATAAACCCGGTTCTAACATCGATAAAATTAAACAGCAATTAGCAGATAGAAATGTACTTGTTGAAGATTGGGGCGGTAGATATCAATGTGTTGAAATTTCTGCTAAAACAGGGAAAAATGTCGATTTATTATTAGAAAAAATTCTGCTTGAAGCCGAACTTCTCGATTTAAAAGCTAACCCTGACAGAAATGCACGCGGCGTTGTAATTGAGTCGCAGCTTGATAAGGGAAGGGGCGTAGTTGCCACAATATTAGTGCAAAAAGGAACACTTGAAACTGGTGATCCCTTTATATGCGGTGTTTTCCACGGTAGAGTTAGAGCAATGTTTGATGAAAGAAATAAAAGAGTTCAATCAGCCGAACCTGCTACTCCCGTATTAGTACTCGGTTTAGAAAGTGCTCCACAAGCGGGCGATCTTTTTATTGTGGTTGAATCTGAAAGGGAAGCCAGAGAAATTGCAGTTAAAAGACAGCAACTTAAAAGAGAACAAGATAATAAACAGGTTAGGCATATTACTCTTGATGAAATTTCAAGACAAATTAGCATTGGCGGTGTGAAAGAATTAGCAATAATTGTAAAAGGTGATGTTGACGGTTCAGTTGAGGCTTTATCTGACTCATTGATGAAACTATCAACGGGCGAAGTTATTGTAAGGGTTATTCACAGAGGCGTAGGTGCAATTTCTGAAAGTGATGTGTTGTTAGCAAATGCTTCGCAAGCTATTATTATCGGTTTCCATGTCAGACCAAATTTAAACGCAAAAAGATTATCAGAAACACTTAGCGTTGATATCAGACTTTATTCAATAATTTACGATGCTATTAATCAAGTAAAATCAGCTTTAGAAGGAATGCTTTCGCCAATTATTTCTGAAGAAACGAAGAGCTCGGTTGAAGTTAGGGAAATATTTAAAGTTCCGAAGGTTGGAACGGTTGCAGGATGTTATGTCCTTGACGGTAAAATTTCTCGAAATGAAAGGATAAGAGTAGTTCGTGACGGTATTGTTGTGTTTACGGGCGAAATATTAGCATTAAAGAGATTCAAAGACGATGTTAAAGATGTTGACCAAAACTATGAATGCGGTATCAGCGTAAATAACTTTAACGATATAAAAGTTGGCGATATAATAGAATCATTTAAAGTTGTAGAAACTAAAAAGAAACTTACATAATGAGTTATCGCTTAGCAAGATTAGAAAATCAGATAAAAGACGAGTTAAGTTTGATACTTTTGTACAAACTTTCAGACCCGGCTTTAGGATTTATTACAATTACGGGAGTAAAACTTTCACCTGATGCAAAGTTGGCAAAAGTTTATATCTCTGTTTACGAAAAAGGGTTGCGAGAAGAATCACTTGAAAGAATAGAAAAAGCTGCAGGTGTTATAAGGTCGCAATTAGCAGCAAAAATTAGAGTCCGTTATGTGCCGGAATTAAAATTTTACATTGACGATACATCCGATAATGTAGAAAGAATAGAGAATCTGTTAAAACAAATTCACAAAGATGATAAGCAAACAGACGATAACGGGCAGTGAAATAGATTTTGAAGGCGGTACTGCCGTTTTAATAGATAAACCACTTGAGTGGACATCATTCAGAGTTGTTGCAGAGGTTAGAAAGTTAACCGGAGTTAAAAAAGTTGGTCATGCGGGTACTCTTGACCCAAAAGCAACCGGTTTACTAATAGTTTGTACCGGTAAGATGACTAAAAGGATCATTGAATTTCAAGATCTTGATAAAACTTATACCGGCACAATAAAACTGGGTGAATCAACGCCCTCTATGGATTCGGAAACCGAGGTTAATTCGGTAATGGATTATTCGGGTGTAACACTTAAAGATATTATAGAGGCATCAAAAGATTTTTCGGGAAACATTTTGCAGATACCTCCTATGTACTCCGCAGTTAGTTTTAAGGGGAAAAAATTGTATAAATTGGCAAGAAAGGGAAAAACCGTTGAACGGGAACCGAGAGAGGTAACCGTGCACAAGTTCGAAATTCTCTCTTACAATCCGCCCTTTATAAATTTTGAACTTAAGTGTTCCAAAGGTACTTATGTGAGATCAATTGCATCAGATCTTGGAACAAAATTAGGTTGCGGTGCATATTTGAGCAGTTTAAGAAGAACATATATTGGTGAATATTCATCCGAAGACGCGTTTGAACCTGCTGAATTTTCGAATTACATATCACAGTTGATAGAAATTTGAGGGTTTACGATTCAATGTTGATTTACAACGGATTATCAGAATTCTCAAAAAATGAAAACTCGATTGTTACTATCGGTACATTTGACGGTCTTCATTTAGGTCATCAAAAAATTGTAGATCAACTTGTAAATTCTGCAAAAAGTTTAAACGCAAAAAGTATTGTAATTTCGTTTGACCCTCACCCGAGGCAAATAATATCGGGGGATTATAATTTATCGATTTTAACAACTATTCCCGAGAAGTCTGAAATTCTAAAAAATTCGGGTGTTGACGGATTAGTGATTTTGGAGTTTAACAAGACACTTTCACAAATGAGTGCTGAAGACTTTATCACTGATCTAATATTAGATAAAATTGGATTGAGGGGTATTATAATCGGATATGACCACCGTTTTGGAAAGGGAAGAGACGGCGGCGAAGAGATGCTGAGCAAGTTATCAGAAAATCATGGCTTTTTTATCAAAAAAGTTGATGCTGTTTCTGTTAACGGAACCGAAGTTAGCAGCACAAAAATCAGGGATTTTCTGCTTAAAGGAAATGTTGTTGATGCAAGAAAATTTCTCGGAAGGTATTATTCTTTTGAAGGAGTAGTAGTAAAAGGTGACCAAAGGGGAAGAAAGTTAGGTTTTCCTACCGCCAATTTAATGCTAACCGGATATAAAAAATTATTACCTGCTATCGGTTCTTACGCAGTTTATGTTGAACTTGAGGGGCAGAGATATAAAGCGATGATGAATATTGGCAGAAGACCTACTTTTAACAGATGGGACCTTGCCGTTGAAGTCAACATATTTGATTTTGATAGAATGATTTACGGAGATAAACTAACTGTTTTTGTTGTTGAAAGGCTCCGTGAAGAGATAAAATTTTTGAGTGTCTTAGATTTAGTTGAACAATTAAACAAAGACAGAGAAATAGCACTAAAATATTTATAAATAATCTTCTCCGGTTGTTACTGGAGTTGTATCGTAAAACCTAATTAAAGGAAAACCATGAAAAAAGAGACAGTAGCAGAGATCACTGCTAAGTACGGTGCCAATCAGGCAGATACCGGTAAAAGTGAAGTTCAAATTGCTTTATTAACATACCGTATCAATGAATTAACTGATCACTTACGAGTACATTCAAAAGACCATCACTCAAGAAGAGGACTTATGATGCTTGTAGGAAAAAGAAGAAGATTGCTTGATTATTTAATTAAGAAAGATATTCTGCGTTACAGAGCAATCATAAAAGAATTAAACATTAGAAAATAAGGAATTACAATGGTAGTTACTAAAGAATTGGAAATCGGCGGAAAATTATTATCAATTGAAACAGGAAGGTTTGCAAGACAAGCAGCCGGTTCTGTTATGGTTAAATATGGCGATACTCAAGTATTAGTTGTTGCAGTAAGCGGCAAAGAGATTGAGGGAGCTGATTTTCTTCCTTTACAAGTTGAATACCGTGAAAAATTATCGGCGGCAGGGAAATTCCCGGGCGGCTTTATAAAAAGAGAAGGAAAACCGAGTGAAAAAGAGATTTTGACCGCAAGGTTGATTGACCGTCCTATTAGACCTCTGTTTCCTGAAAACTTTCATACCGAAGTACAAGTAGTAGGAAGCGTTTATTCATTTGACGGTGAAAACGATCCTGATATATTAGCAATGGTAGCTGCTTCGGCGGCTTTATCAGTTTCAAACCTTCCGTTTTTAGGACCAATAGGTGCTGTAAGAATAGGAAGAGTGAACGGCGAATATGTTGTTAATCCTACATTTGAACAGGTAGCCGCAAGTGAATTGGAATTAATTGTTGCCGGAACCTCAGATTCTATTATGATGGTTGAGGGTGAAGCACACGAAGTTTCTGAGGAGTTACTTCTCGGAGCTTTGAAATTTGCCCAACAACAAATTAGCACAATTGTTGAATTTATTTCTGAATTTGCTAAAGAAGTAAATATCGAAAAAATGAGTGTTCCTGAAAAAGAAGTTAATCAGGAGCTTTTAGATGCGGTTAGTGAATTATGCGATTCTAAAATTGAATCTTTAATAACTACGGTTATGGAAAAGCAAGAAAGAGCGGAAGCTCAAAAGGCTATTTATGAAGAAACTAAAGTTGCACTAGCAGAAAGATTCCCCGAACAAGAAGCGGCAATCAATAAAGCTATAGACGATTTAGTTTATTATCATATCCGTAAAAGCATACTTGATAAAGACTTAAGATTAGACGGCAGAAACACGAAACAAATCAGACCAATTACTGTTGATCTAGGTGTTTTAGCAAGAACACACGGTTCGGCTTTGTTCACAAGAGGTGAAACCCAGAGTTTAACAACCCTTACTTTGGGAACTTCAAATGACGAGCAAATAATTGACGGTTTGAGAGAAGAACACAGCAAAAGGTTTAATCTACAGTATAATTTCCCACCGTTCAGCGTTGGTGAAGTTGGTAGATATACCGGAGTTGGAAGGCGTGAAATAGGTCATGGAAACTTGGCAGAGCGTTCTTTGAAAAATTTAGTACCATTAGACGAGAAATTCCCTTATTCAATCAGATTGATAAGTGATATTCTTGAATCTAACGGGTCATCCTCAATGGCTACAGTTTGCGCAGGTTCGCTTGCGTTAATGGATGGCGGAGTTCCCATTAAAAAGCCGGTTGCAGGTATTGCTATGGGGCTCATCAAAGAAGGCGAAAAGTTTGCGGTTCTTTCTGATATTTTAGGCAATGAAGATCATTACGGTGATATGGATTTCAAAGTTGCCGGTACATCCGAAGGTATTACAGGATTTCAGATGGACATCAAAATTCAGGGTGTTTCATTTGAAATAATGGAAATTGCACTTCATCAAGCTAAAGAAGGTAGAATGCACATTTTGAATGTGATGAATCAATCTATTAGCAGTGCAAGACCACAAATTTCTCAATTTGCCCCAAGTTTAGTTTCTATTAAAGTTCCTACAGATTTGATTGGAAAGATAATAGGACCAGGCGGAAAACACATTCAAGGCTTACAGAAAGAGTATGGCGTTGAAATTGCTATTCAAGATGACGGCACCGTTAGTATTGCTTCACCAAACAGAGATGCTGCCGTTAGATGCAAGGAATATATCAGAAGAATGACTTTGGTACCCGAAGTTAATGAATCTTATGAAGGCGTGGTTGTCAAATTACTTGAAATTGGCGCTATTGTTGAGATTCTACCCGGTACTACAGGATTAATGCATATCTCTGAAATAGACCATAAAAGGGTTAATAAAGTGACTGACTACTTCAAAGAGGGAGATAAAGTTACCGTAAAATTGTTAAGAATTGAAAACGGTAAATACTCTCTTAGTAGAAAAGCACTCATAGCTAAAGAAGAAGCTAAAACGGAATAATATTATTGCGGCTGTATCTAATAATACAGCCGCTCTTTAAAAAGTTTTTAAAATGTATTACAACGATATTAGCATAATATTGTTTATTCTGCCCGCATTTACGGTCTTTTTGCCGTTTAAATGCGTCAATGAATCGTTCCGTTTTATTTTTTCATTTAATTATTTGGCAGAAATAGAGAGTTTTAAATGTTATGTTAAAAGAGATTATTATAAATTCCTCGTCGGCTCAAACAAGAGTCGCTATAACGGAAGACGGCAGATTAGTCGACTTCTTTGTTGATTATCCCGAAAACCGGAAAACGGTGGGGGATATCTATCTCGGTAGGGTTGCTAGAGTAATACCGGGAATAAAAGCAGCGTTTATTGATATCGGAATGAAACACGATGCATTTTTGCATTTTTCTGATATTGGTGACAAAACAAAAGAAATACAAGAATTACTTGATGAGGATGATGAAAATGGTGATACCGTTTCAGAATACTCAAATGATGAATTAGATATACCCCTTGAACCAAAGCTAATAAACGGTGTTCCGGTTCTTCAGAAAGGGGAAAGAATTTTAATTCAGATTACAAAAGAGCCTGTTGTTAACAAAGGTGTAAGGGTTACTTCCGCAATTTCTATTGCAGGAAGATTTTGTGTTTTATTGCCATTCGATAATAAAGTTGGTGTTTCTAAAAAAATTACCGACTTCAGAGAGCGTAAAAGGCTCAGATATATTGCTCGCCAGATTATCCCCAAAAATTGCGGTTTAATAATTAGAACGGTTGCCCGCAGTCAATCTGAAGAAGCTGTAAAAGACGATTTAAGAAACCTGATGAAAATCTGGACTAAAATTAAAGAGAACAGCCGTTCTATGGAACCACCCGCATTAGTTTATCAAGATGTTTCAACAACATCAAGCGTAATTAGAGACCTTTTTACTAACGATATTTCTAAAGTATATGTAGATTCTAAAAAAGTTCACAAAGAAATTCGTGATTATATTAGCATTACTCAGCCTGAGCTTTCCGATAAAATTGAACTTTACAAACAGGGTGAACGGATTTTCGATATTTTTAATGTTGAAGAGCAGATCAAAGAACTTTTTTCGAGAAGAGTTCCACTTAAAAGCGGCGGACATATAGTAATTGAACATACAGAAGCCATGGTTGTTATTGATGTTAATAGCGGTAAGTATGCGGCAAGTAAAGACCAGGAGATGAATTCGCTTAAAACCGATTTAGAGGCTGCCCGTGAGATTGTAAGGCAGTTAAGATTACGGGATATAGGCGGTTTAATTGTGGTTGATTTTATTGACCTTGAAGATGATAGGAACCGAAGAAAAGTTTTTGACGAATTGAAAAAAGAGTTTAGAAAAGACCGGGCAAAAGTATCTATGATTCCGATGTCAGATTTTGGTTTGATTGAAATCACCCGTCAGAGAGTTCGTCAGAATATTTTACAAGTTGTTACCGAAAACTGCCCATATTGTTTAGGAACGGGGGTTCTAACTAAAAAATCGCACACCATTCACGATATTGAAGAGTGGTTGAGCAAACATAAAAATACAGGTTTGGAGAGGTCTTTAATATTAAGATGCAATCCGTTGATTAGCATGAAAATGAGAGAAGGGTTTTTATCGCCCCTTGTAAAACTCCAAATGAAGCATTTAAGAAGAATTAAAGTTGAAGAAAATCCTTCATTTCCCACTGACAAATTCCTGTTTATTTCTGCGAGAACCGGGAAAGAAATTGGCGAAGATATTTCAATCTAAACAAAAAATCATTTTATTAGATTTGTAAATCAAAAATTTTTTAGCCGAAAGTTAATGGTGAATTTTAAGACGAGTTTTCAATTTAGGTGATAAATGAAAAAGACTAAATTATACGAAATAAATGTTAAAAATGGCGCTAAAATGGTAGATTTTGCCGGTTATTCAATGCCGGTTCAATACGAGTCTATTATAGCAGAACATAAAGCAGTAAGAAATAATGTGGGGCTATTTGATGTATCGCACATGGGTGAAGTTTTTGTTGAAGGTGAAAAAGCTCTTGATTTTGTGAATTATATCACAATTAACGATGCTTCAAAATTAACACCGGGTAAAGTTCAATACTCCGCAATGTGTTATGAAGACGGCGGTATTGTTGATGATCTCTTAGTTTACAAATTTTCTGATACCAAGTTTTTACTGGTAATAAACGCATCAAACATCGAAAAAGATTTTGACTGGATGGTAAAAAATAACATTTTTGGTGCCTCCTTAACAAATGCAAGCGATGATTATACCCTTATTGCCGTTCAAGGTCCGGAATCCAAAAACTTAGTTGAAAAGGTATTTAACCGGTCAATTGACTTAGAGTATTACACCTTTACAGAGGGGCAGTTTCAAGGAATTGATGTTATAATATCGAGAACCGGTTATACCGGCGAACTCGGATATGAATTGTATTTTATTGGCGATGAAAAAATTTCTTCCGGATTATGGGAGGCGTTAGTTGCAGCCGGCAACAATGTAAAACCGGCGGGCTTAGGTTCGCGTGATTCTCTTAGATTAGAAATGGGGTATTGTTTGTACGGAAATGATATTGACCAAACTACTAATCCTTTAGAAGCCGGTTTAGGTTGGATCACAAAATTGACTAAAGAAAACTTTATCGGTAAAGAAGCCTTATTAAAGGTTAAATCAGAAGGATTGAAGAGAAAGTTAACTCCTCTTCTAATCAAAGATAAATGTTTTCCGCGTCACGGTTACGATGTTGCAGTAAACGGAAATGTAATTGGAAAATTAACAAGCGGTACCGTAAGCCCGGTTCTCGAAAAGGGAATTGCGTTGGCTTATTTAAATTTGGAGTTTACAGCTCCGGGTACGGAAGTTGATATAATTATTAGAGAGAAGGGATACAAAGCAGAAGTTGTAAAACTTCCATTTATAGAAAAAAAATGAAATAACCGGGAAGCAAAATGAAAATAAACACAATATTGACGCCGGCGGTAGTTGATGAACTATACTTTACCGGTAAAACAACAATTGCAATTGATGTACTAAGGGCTACAACCACAATAATAGCTGCATTAAATAACGGTGCAAAAGAAATTATTCCTGTTGGATCTTTAGAATTTGTTCATAAAGCTTCCGGCGATACTTTTGGCGGCAAAACTATCAGGGGCGGAGAGAAAAATATGAAGAAAATTGACGGCTTTGATTTAGGTAATTCTCCTCTTGAATACACAAGAGAAACTATTGAAGGCAAATCAATCATATTTTTTACAACAAACGGCACAAAGGCAATAACAAAAGCTAAATACTCAACTGCTTTGTATCTTATGGCTTTCAGCAATTTAGATACGGTTGTTAACAAATTTGCTAATTACGAAGGTGATTTTGAAATAATTTGTGCAGGTAGAAACAATGAAATAAGTCTTGAAGATGCAGTTTGTGCCGGTATGCTCATTTCAAAACTGCGTGAAGTACGAGACGATATTGAATTGACAGATCCTGCATTAATTGCCTACACACTTTACTGGAAATTCGGCAAAAATATACCTGCTTTGTTTGATATAGCAGAACACGGAAAATTGCTCAAAGAGAACGGATTTTACGATGATATTAAGTATTGTTCACAATTATCAATTATCGATAAAATTCCTGTTTTCTCAAATAATTCGTTGAAATTTTTAAACTGAGAAACTCGAATTAATGAAACAGAACGGCAAAACAAAAAAAGAGACTAAAGATAGTACCGGTTTGTTTGTTTACGATTCGGAAAAAAGGAACAAAATTGTTGGATTGTTGCTTTTTACGATCGGTCTGTTCATTTTTTTAAGCATACTTTCGTACAATCCCGGAGATATTAGTCACTACTCGTTAGATAAAACTTCAGGTAGCCCGAGTAATTGGATGGGAAAGCTGGGAGTTTTTACGGCTAATTTTTTTGTGGTAAGTTTAACCGGAATAACTTCGGTGGTATTTCCTGCAATAATGTGGATATGGGCATATTTCTTATTCAAAGCAATAGATTTAAGAAAATGCGTTCACATCACAAATTTCCTTTTTATTTTCACAGTTCTTGTCTCCTCTTTTTTTGGAATAACCGGCAAAATAATTACGGGGCTCCCTTATTTACTTTCAGGTTATATCGGAAGTAACTCCGGTGCGTTTCTTTACGAATTATTCGGCGGATTCTTTTCAATTCTGCTAATTGTTGTCGCTTTTGTAATACTGCTAATTTTATCATTCAATTTGAAGATTGAAACATTCTTCATTTGGTTAAAAGAATTTTCGACAAACAGGTCAAAGCAAGCATACGAAAAAATAAAAGAGCAGAGAGCAAAACAGAAAGAGGCAGTAAAAACCGGAAAAGCAGACGATGATGCCCCCGTAAATAACGGGAATCCTGTTCCGGAAAGCGGTAACGGCAAAAAAGAGCCCGTTATTAAAATTGCGAGAGAAAATAAACAAGATAACGGCGAAAAAAATAATCCTCCTGCTCAAGAAAAGCCTTCTCCCGTATTGGAACATTTATTAGATGACGAAGTTAAAGATAGTACAGGCGAAACAGCAGTTGCGGTTAAAGATGAAGATGTAGAAATACCCGATAGAGTTGCAGAAGGAGATATGCCTGACCCGTGGGAAGAAAAAATCAGGTTTATTCCGCTTCCGCTTGAGTTATTGGCAAAACCTCCTGCAGAAAATGTAAAAGTTGCTGATGACGAACTTCAAACAAAAGGGATAAAGTTAAAAGAGAAACTAGCAATATTCGGTATAGATGTTGAAGATATTACTATACAACCGGGTCCTGTAGTTACTTTATTTAAGATTGTTCCCTCTGAGAGTGTTAAGATAAGCCGGATTGTAGCGTTAGAAAATGATATTGCACTTGCTTTGGCTGCAAGGGGAATAAGGATAATTGCACCAATACCGGGCGAGAAAGCAATAGGCGTTGAAATTCCTAATGAGAGTCCTACCTTAGTGGTTGGTAGAAGTGTTTTAAGCAACATCAGAAACCAAAAAATGGAATTACCGCTTGGATTAGGTCTTTCGATATCGGGTGAACCATTTTACGGAGATTTAGCAAAGATACCCCATTTGTTGATTGCAGGTTCTACCGGTTCGGGTAAATCGGTCGGTATCAATATGATAATAACGAGTTTGTTGTACGCAAAAAAACCAGAAGAAGTAAAATTTGCAATTATTGACCCCAAAAAAATAGAGTTATCTTTTTACAGGGGATTAAGGAGTCACTATTTAGCGGTATGTCCTGATTTAAACGAAGATATTGTAACAGAGCCGCAGAATGCAATATTGCTACTTAAATCGGTTGTGTTAGAAATGGAAAATAGATACGATATGCTTGCAAAAGCGAGTGTTAGAAACATAATAGAGTATAACACAAAGATTGCTGACCCGGTAAAAAGACCAAAAGATACCGATTCAATTAAGCACCATTTTTTAGCGTACATAGTTGTAATTATAGACGAGTTAGCTGATTTAATGATTACAGCCGGAAAAGAAGTTGAAGAACCGATTGCAAGGCTTGCACAATTAGCAAGAGCGGTAGGAATTCATCTTGTAGTGGCAACACAAAGACCGTCAGTAAATGTAATCACGGGTACTATTAAAGCAAATTTCAGTGCTCGTATTGCTTATCAGGTAGCGTCTAAAATAGATTCACGAACAATATTAGACGGTAACGGTGCCGAGCAGTTATTGGGCAGGGGAGATATGCTATATTTAGCGCAGGGGTCTTCGAAGGCGGTTAGAATTCAAAATGCGTTTATTTCTACTGATGAAGTAGAAAAAGTTACAGATTTTATAAAAGAGCAAAGGGGTTACTCAAAACCGTACCCATTGCCTTCGGTTTCGGGGAATAAGGATACCGGCAGGCGTCAAATTGAAGATTTAGACGAGTTATTTGAAGAGGCTGCTAAAGTAGTCATTCTGCATCAACAAGGTTCAGTTTCATTACTTCAGAGGAAATTAAAGTTAGGTTATGCAAGAGCTGCCCGTATTATTGACCAGATGGAGCAATTAGGAATTGTAGGTCCTAATGACGGGAGCAAAGCAAGAGAGGTGAGGATTGACAGTATTGAAGAATTAGAAGTCATTTTAAGGAATCTTTAGGATTATTATGAAATTATTAGCCTTGTCAATTATCATTACATTAGCAATTAACTTTCACTCTTTTTCACAAAATGGAGCGAATATTGATGCTATTCAGAAAAAATTTAACTCACTGACAGATATTTATGCAGTTTTTACACAGTACAGTAACGGCAAGGAGCAACTTTCAGGTAAATTCTATTACAAAAAATTTGATAAAATGCGAGTTGAGTCCACAAATCTTTTGATCATTTCAGACGGTCAAACAAATTGGAATTACAATGAAAAAGAGAAGAGAGTTGTTATCACAAGTTTTGACCCTGAAGATGTCTCAATACTTTCTTTAAATAAATTAGTTAATGATATACCGCCTTCGTGCAATATAACAAAAGGTGAAAACGGTTCTTTTATACTCACCCCTAAAAAGCCGGGCACTATGAACTTCAGTAAGGTAGAATTAACTGCCAATAGCGATAAACTATTAACAAATGTGAAAATTACAGGGAATGACGGAACACTTTTCACAATAGATTTTACAAAAATACAAACTAACCAAAAGTTATCTGACGATTTCTTCAAGTTTACCGTTAAGGGAGAAACAAAAGTAGTTGACCTCAGATAAAAAGAAGTTTTCTCTCCGTGAAATTATAGTATATGTAGTTTCATTATCGCTATCGGTTGCTTTTTTATATTTCGCATTTTCAGGCTTAGACCTAAGTTCGGTGTGGAATGAGATTGCAGGTGCATCGGTAATTTGGACTATAGCATTAGTTCTCTTTCAATTGCTTTCGCACTACTTGAGGGCCGTAAGGTGGAAACTATTTTTAGGTGATTTAAATAAGGAAGTTTCTGTTTTTAATTTATTCGGTGCTGTTTTAATTGGCTACGGAATAAACAATGTTGTGCCCAGATTGGGCGAAATTGCACGGGCAGTAACTGCAAGTAAAACCGAAAATTTATCTAAAACATCAGTATTCGGATCGGTAATATTAGAAAGAATAATTGACCTGATAATTTTTATTTTTGCTGTTATGTTGGCAGGTTGGATGTATGACGGTGATATTTACGATAGATTTAGTTGGTTAAACGGTGCCTTATATATTGGCACTATAGGTTTTTTTATACTTTTAATAGGTGTAATTTTAACCATTAAGTATAAAGAAAAATTTTACGACCTTATTTTAAAGATTGCCGGTAAGTTCAGTTCTAAAATTGCCGGTAAACTCAGTGAATTATTTACAAAATTGATATCGGGATTTTCAGGGTTAAAAACTCCGGCTGATTATTTGATGATGATATTCTGGAGTATTTTGATAATGCTTGCTTATGCTGCTACAACATACTCGGCATTACTTGCGTTGAATATGGATAAGGAACACACAGTTACATTTGCAATGGCATGGGTTCTGATGAGCATTGGTTCAATAGGAAATATAATTCCGACTCCGGGCGGAATAGGGTCGTTTCATACCGTAGCTAAATCGGTACTTATGAATCTTTATAATTTTACGGCAATTGCAGCGGTTTCTTGCGCAGCCTTTTTACACGGAGTAGGGTACATACTCCATTCAGTAGCCGCCGCACTTTTTATATTATATTTCCGGAAAAAAGTACCCGGTTTAGGTAGCCAAAATTTATTAGATATTACTAAAGATGAAAAACAGGATTGAGGTAAAATGTTGAGAAAAATTCTTTTAATTTTGGTAACTTTGCCTTTTATTTTAAATGCTCAAACAGATTTGAGAGCATCTATGGGTATAAACTTTGTTAATATGCCCGATTTCAGAGATTATTTAAATGAGAATTATGGATTTCAAGGGGAAAACTTAGCAGATTTTTCTTCGATGATTGAATTTTCTGCAGAAATTACAGAAAAAATTTCGAATAAATTTTACGCGGGAGTTGAGATTTCGTATTCTTTTAATTCTTTTACAACTGTTTTATACGGTGGTAAGTACGAAATGAAATATAGCTTTGTTCAACCGACTGCCGTGTTATATCATGTAACTAAAGGGAAGGGTTATGCTTTTAGAATAGGTGGGGGAATAGGACCAAGATTTATTTCGTTAAGTGAAACAAAGCCTTATTCAATTTATGCCTTGACCTACACTTCAACCGGTTACGGATTAGTGTTCAGGGGAGATGCTTCTACACAACTTTCACAGATATTGTATGCATATATTGGAGCAGATTTACGATATGAGGCAGGCGGTACGCCTAAATCTGACGGTGTGGCAATAGTTCACAGAAACAAGAATGTTGAGATATCGGCATTTTCGGCGGGGATTAAATTAGGGCTATTTTTACAATTATAGGAGCAAGATTTGTCATTATTTGAAGCCATCATTCTCGGAATTATTCAAGGTTTAACCGAGTTTTTACCTATTAGTTCAACCGGGCATTTAACATTAGCCGGTAAATTTATGGGCTTAATTTCCGAAACAAATCCGGAACAATGGACTGCATTTATTGCTATAATTCAGTTAGGTACACTCGCTTCTATAATAATCTATTTTTGGAAAGATGTTATTTCAATAATTTCTTCATTTTTCAAAGATAATTTAGTCGAAAGAAAAAGTTACAAAATGCAATCGCATGATTCAAAAATGGGCTGGCTTGTGATAGTTGGTACAATTCCGGTTGTAATAATAGGGTTGCTGTTTAAAGATGATATTGAAGGGGCAATAACAAAAAATTTATATGTAATTGCGTCATCATTGATCGGTTTAGCAATTATACTTTTAATTGCAGAAAAAACTGCTAAATTTAAAAAAGATTTAAAACAGACTACAATAATTGATGCTTTGGTTGTCGGGATAGCGCAAGCAGTTGCATTAATTCCGGGCTCATCTCGCTCGGGTACTACTATAACCGGCGGATTATTTATGGGACTTAAGAGAGAGGATGCCGCAAGATTTTCATTTTTATTAAGTATGCCCGCTATATTTGCAGCAGGAGTATTACAGATAAAAGAGGTTGTTGCTTTTGTAACACCTGATATGTTACTCAATTTAATAGTTGCAACAATAGTTTCCGGAATAAGCGGATACTTGGCAATAGATTTCTTGTTAAAATTTTTGCGTAAAAATTCAACCATGCTTTTTATAATTTACCGTATTGCCTTAGGGGCATTAATTCTTACTTTATTACAAACAGGTATAATACAACCATAAGGAGACAAATATGAAAACATTTTTAATTTCACTTTTTATGCTAACCGTAGTTTTGTTCGGGTGCACAAAAAATGAAGAAAAACCATTAACCACAAATATGGAAACTGTAATGAGTGAACAAAAAAACGATTCTCTCTATGTTGCTACCATTAAAACAACTTTAGGTACAATGAAGATTGAATTATATGCCGATAAAGCACCAAAAACCGTAGAAAATTTTGTTGGGCTTGCCCGTAAAGGATTTTATAACGGTATTATTTTCCACAGAGTCATCAAAAATTTTATGGTTCAAGGCGGTGACCCAACCGGTACCGGCAGAGGAGGAGAGAGCATCTATGGAAAAGAGTTTGGTGATGAATTTGACCCGACCTTAAAGCATGATGTTGAAGGTATTTTATCGATGGCTAACAGAGGTCCTAACACCAATACAAGTCAGTTTTTTATTACATTGGTACCAACACCATGGTTAGACGGAAAACACACAGTGTTTGGAAAAGTAATTGAAGGGCTTGATGTTTTAAGAGCTATCGGAGCAGTTCAAACCGGTCAAATGGATAAACCTGTAACAGATGTAGTTATGGAAGAAGTAACCATTGAAGCTTCTGCCGCAAAAACAGAATAATTTAATTCTGATATTTTATTTTGAATCCCCTCAATACGAGGGGATTTTTTTTTGCAAAAATTTCATTTTTTATCATATTATGATAATTTTTTTTGCAAAATAATTTATATTTTTGCAACAGGAAATTTTAATTGCTCATTTAAAATATATTAGAGGTAGATTGTGGATACTACGGGAAATTATCAAAACTTTTTACACCGGCTTATGAAACAGATTATCGAAGGGCGTGAAATCCCTAAGGTTCAAGTTGAAAGAATGTTAAGCCCTATTCTCGGAATATTTGTTGAAGAATTTTTAACAAAATATTTTGAAAGCACTGATTTTGCGGGAGAAATTAAATTATTAGCTTACGAATTTCCTCTAAAAAAAGAATTTAATGACCAATCAACAAATTTAGATTTTCTCTTATTTAACCTCTCAAAAAACACTCTTATCTTCCTTGAAGTTAAAACCGATGTTTCTTCGGATAACAGAGCCCAACTCGAAAACTATATCTATTTTAAAGAGTGTATAACCTCTAACAGCGGCACATTTCTTTTTACCGATTTAACAAAAATTGCTAAAAAAAGTAGTAAAGGGAATAAATACCAAAAGGTTCTTTCACGAATTGAAGAATATAAGAGAGAATTAAGTCACTGCTTTGATGTAAAGGTGGTGTACTTGGTGCCGGCGGCTCTTGCTGCTAGAATTAAGGAGAATAAGGCAATTGACTTTGTACTGAGTTTTAGAGACTTACCGGAAACGATTAATTCAGAATATAATGAAGAGTGGCAAATAATTCAAGAATATTTACAACTTTTGGATGTTCCGGAAGAGAATTATGTTGATGATAATTTTGTAACCGAAAATATCTCATTTGGAGAAAAAATTAGAATTGTACCTTTTTTCAAAGCATCAAAGTTAACGGGCCTAGCAAAAATCAGGCAACAAATAGAAAATTATATTAGCAATAAACCGGCACTTGTTCCTAATTATGTTAGATTAGGAGCAAAAGGTGACGGATTAAACCCGAACTATCAAGTTTATTTCACAAACGGAAAGGTAATTCCTTTTAGAAATAGCGGGAAGCTTTATGAATTGACAAGTGCATTCAAAGAAGTAAATTTGCAACCCGGAATTGCTTGGGAAAAGTTTGGTGTTTAAAGTACAACAAAAACAATATTATTTGGGAAAAATTTATTAGCTGAAGTAAAATATGGGGCAAAAATGAAAATTTTAAAAGGAGAATTTATAAACGGTTCTGCCGTGGTATATAAGAAGAAAAACGGTAGATTAGTTCAAGGACTGCAATATAGGGATGGTTCGTTTAAGTGGTTTAATTACAAATGGATCCATCATTATTTTGATGATAGAGCCCGGGTTATCTCTGATAACGGAATAGGTTATATTGATAGAATTGGGGAAGAATGTATTAAGGCAGTCTTTGATTCTGCGAGCGATTTTTCGGAGAGGCGTGCATTGGTATGTAAAGATGAAACAACATCGCTTATTAATATTGACGGAGTTGTTTTAAAAGAGTGGAACGGGATTTTTGAAGCAAGTCAGTTTGTTAACGGTATTGCTGCTATAAGAAAGATTTCTAAAGAAAATAATAATCCTGAAGTTTTAGTAATTGACAGGGAGGGTAATATAGTTGAAACACCCAAAAAAATCTTCTCAAAAAAGAATACCAAAGATTTATTACACGATGTACAATTAGAAAGCTGGCATGAGGGAATTATTAGGTTTTACGATGATGGTTTTCTTTGTGTTCTAGATTATTCAGGGCATCAACTCAAATCTGATTTTAAGGATTAGGACAAATAACACAAACTAATACCCGATTGAATATTTAGGAAGCTTTTCCCGCTTATTGGTAAATTTTTGAAATATTCTTAAAATAAAAAAGTATTAAGGGAAATAAACTATTGATGGGTTTAATAAAGTGCTTATATTAAGGTAAAAATTAAATAAGTTCATTAATGAAAAATAGTGCCCTACTTATAATAATCCTTTCTTTGTGGTCATCTCTATATTCTCAGGAATTAAATCAAAACATTTTAATAAAAATTGGCGTTACCGAATATGGTTCACCTTCGGGGTTTGTGGTATCGGGTGGTAGTAACGCCGGAAGATGGAAAACAGGCATTGCTCTTGGAACGGGATTCGAAAAAGAGCTAGAGGAAAGTTTTTATTTGCAAATTTTGTTTGAGGCATCCTTTAATAAATATGATGTTGATCAATCAATTTATGATAATTTAGAGCCGGGTAATAATAGTGTTTACGAAGCATTTTTAAATGTTAAGAAAGAATTTGGGTTTTTCTTTATAATTGGAGGTGTAGGTATTTCTGCTCAAAAAAGTACTCCGACCTATAGTAAGCGGCAAATTGCCGGTGAAGCAATTAAATATCTTGTTCATGAAGGAGATAGTAAAACGGGAGTGTCAGGGTTTCTGGGAACGGGAGCCAGATTGCCGGTGAGTGAGAAATTCAGCTTGCTTTTAGAAGTGAGTTTGAGGATGAGGAAATATCTTTCATCAACAGCACAACTGGGTTTAGTATATAACCTAAAATGAATTGGCAAAAATTTTAGTGATTATATTTTTAGTATAACTTATCCCTCCATTTTAATTACCTTTGTAACCGATGAGTTTAACTTTTTTCCTACTAAAAAAATACTCCGGAAGTGATAAAAACTTCTCCGGATTCAAAGTATTTTCCGGTATTTCGATACTTGGAATAACATTTGGCGTTGCTACTCTTATAATTGCATTAAGCATATTAAACGGCTACAAAAATGTAATTCGTGAGAAGCTAATTTCGTTTAACGCTCACCTCCAAATAACTGGCTTTTCTGAAAGAGACCTGCCCGACTACAAAAAAACTATTTCTGAAATTGAACAACTCTTACCGGGTATTATCGAAAACATTCAGCCTGTTGTGCAAAAAACTGCAATTGCCGGAAAAGGTAGAATGAAAGAGGGAGTCTCAATTAAAGGGGTTACAAAAGAGTATATTAAATCACTAGGATTACGAGGAGTAAATACATCTTCTTTATTTTATTATGAGGGTGAAACAATGTATATTATTCCGGGAGAGGGGGTTGCAAAAAAACTTTTAATTAAACCCGGGGATAAAATTACAATTTTTGCCTCAAACACGCAGAATCTTTCAAAAGGAATTTTTGATGCCAATGTAGAGAGGTATCTTGCTTCGCCTCCTTTCCAGAGCGGAATGGGTAAAATTGATGAATCGGTAATATTTATGGATATTGACGAGGCTATTAAGTTATTCAAGACAGAGGGAATGGTTTCCGGATTAGAGATAAAACTTTCGAACATAGAAAATCTTGACAGTTTGAGAAATCTCCTGCAAGACAACCTAAAATATCCTCATTATGTTAGTACATTTTACGATAACTACCGCTTTATTTTTACATGGATTGAACTTCAAAGTAAACCTATACCTCTAATTTTAGGATTGATTATAATAGTAGCAACATTTAACATAATTTCAACGATGTTAATTCTTGTGTTAGAAAGAACTCAGGCAATAGGAACATTAAAGGCATTGGGTGTCAAAAACGGGTTAATAGCCAGGCTTTTTCTATTTAGAGGAGTAATGATTGGAGTTGCCGGAATTGCTTTCGGAAATATTCTCGCTTACTTGTTACTTTATTTACAACAGACTTACGAGCTTATAAAATTACCTTCTAATGTTTATTTTGTTTCATCTGTTCCGGTTGGAATGCAATTATCAGATTTTATTTTGGTAAGCGCTGTAAGTTTACCCGTTTGTATTATTATGTCGCTTTTGCCTGCTTATATAGCTTCACGACTAAAACCGGTCAGTGTGATGAGGTTCGGATGATAAAACCGGATAGGGCAGTTCTTTTTATAGCAATGCGGTATATGTTTGCCAAACATAAACTAAATTTTATTACGATAATATCTTATTTGTCTTTCACGGGGATTACAATAGGTGTTGCAGCTTTAATAATTGTGCTATCGGTTTTTAACGGTTTCGCAACTTTGGTTCAGAGTTTTTTGATAAGTTTTGAGCCACATATCAGAGTTGAGGCAGTTTCGGAAGAGGGGCTAAAATCAGTAGTGATACTAGATTCGCTTATGAAAGAGATTCCCGGTGAAATTAAATACGCCCCTTATGTTGAAGGAAAAGTGCTGGCAGTTAATTCTACATTGAACAGAGTTGTTACTTTAAAGGGAATTGACGAAAGTGAAAGCAGTAATCTTTACGGTATTGAAGATGCAATTAGAATCGGGAAATATGACCTAAATCAGGGGGAAGATGGTACCATCAAAATGGTATTGGGCTTGTATCTTGCCGATAGATTACAAATATCTAACGGAGATACAATAAATTTAGTTTCGCCTGACGGAATTGAAAAAGCTATTGCGGGAATGTCGCTGCCCGTAATTTCAAGAGCTGTTGTTATGGGGATATATATATCGGGAAACAACGATTACGACGGAGATTTTGCTTTCACTTCATTAAGTTCGGTCTCAAATTTTTTGGGATACAGGGGCAATTTCAGAGGCTATGATATCAGACTAAAGGATTATAACGAAGCCGGGAAAGTGAAAGAATTTTTATCTAAAAGACTAAACAAAGAAGATTATTCGGTGAGCACATGGTACGATATACACAGCGATTTATATTCGGCAATGTTAATTGAGCGATGGGCTGCCTATATTTTGTTAAATCTAATAGTAATTATTTCGGCATTTAATATATTGGCATCGTTATCAATGTCAGTTATAGAAAAGAGAAGAGATATCGGCGTATTAACAACAATGGGAATGGGTCGTGAAAAAATACGGCTTATTTTTATAGTACAAGGGATATTAACAGGATTGTTCGGAACAATTGCGGGATTTGCATTAGGAATAATTGTATATGTACTTCAAATTTACTATAAAATTTATCCGTTAGACGGGGCAAAATTCAAAATTTCTTATTTACCGGTAGAACTTAGATTTTCAGATTTCATATTTGTAGGGGCTTTCTGCTTGTTAGTTTGTGCAATAGCCACAATTCTGCCCGCTAAAAAAGCTGCCTCAACAAATCCTCTTGAAGCAATTAGATGGGAGTGAAAAATGTTTGATACCATTTTAGAAATAAAAGATATAAAAAAGCGGTATGAGATAGGGAAAAACAATTATCTCACAGTAATTAACGGAGCAAACTTAATTCTTGAACGAAACAAAATATCTGTAATTGTTGGTGCTTCGGGTGCCGGCAAAAGTACTTTATTGCACATTGCAGGTGCTTTGGATAATCCTACATCAGGCGAAGTATTGTTCGAAAAGAAAAGTATTTTTAGTTTATCGCAAAGTAAATTAGCAGAATTCAGAAGCAAGAGAATAGGGTTTATTTTTCAATTTCACCATTTACTGCCCGAATTTACGGCTCAAGAAAATGTAGCTATTCCGTTAATGATTGGAGGTGAAAGTAAAAAGAACGCTTTAAGAAAAGCTGAAGAACTTCTTGAAGTGGTAGGACTTTCCGAAAGGCTTACGCACAAACCTTCGGCACTTTCTGGGGGTGAGCAACAAAGAACGGCAGTGGCAAGAGCAATGGCAAATAATCCCGATTTAATTCTTGCAGATGAGCCTACAGGAAATCTCGATTCTAAAAATGCAGGGATTATCAACGAAATATTTATCAAGTTAAGAGATGAGTTTAATAAAACACTTCTTATAGTTACGCATAACAATTCGCTGATGGAAATTGCAGATACACAATATCTTATGAAAGACGGTAAAATAGAAAAGATTACCTGACAAATAAAAGTGGTAAGATAAACCTATTCATTTACAACAGTTTATTACTTTCTATTCTCTTATCAAATACAGTTCCATTTGTGGGTTTGATAAGTATTCTATACCGTTTTCTCTAAGTACAACTTCTTCTTCAATTGTTACAATACCGTGATTTTCTACATATAATCTGGGTTCGATTGTGAAGACTTGCCCGGCTTCTAAAGGAATATAAGGAAGTGTACCGTACCTTTCCCAATTTGGGAATAATCCCGGACCCGCGTCATGAGCAACTCTTCCTATTTGATGACCTAATCCATGTTTATATTCTTCATAACCGTTTGAAGTGATATAATTTCGAGCGGCAGAGTCAACCTCAACACCCGTAATTCCGGGTTTCATAATTGAAGCGGCTTCCCTTATAGATTGATGAAGTACGGCATATCCTTTTTTCACATCACCGGGTGCATCATTTTCATCATCTTTAAGAATATACCAAGTACGCTGAAGGTCTGAGCAATAACCGTTTAATTTTATTCCGAAATCTATATTAACCAAATGCCCTTTTTCAATTACTCTGTTTGTTGGTCCGGCGTGTGCACCTGCTGAATTAGGACCTGTAAAAACAGCGGGGCACGATTCTTCATCCCAGGCATAAGAAAAACCTCTTTCCGAAACTTTACTTCTTATAAATTCTGCAACTTCAATCTCGGTTTTCCCGGGTTTCATAAAATTAGTTACTTCATCGAAAATCAGGAGAGTTTCTTTTACCGCTTTCTTCATAATCTCTAGCTCTTTCTCAGATTTTCTACTTCTGAGAGCAAGGATAATTTCTTCAGAAGAAATTAAAAGTTCCTTATAAGGTGTACGGTCTAAATGGTCAAGCAGGTTAAGATACAAGCCATGAGGCATCCCATCAGCAAGCACACTGTTTTTCGAAACATTTATTGCAATACATTGCGGATTAAGTTGATAAAGGTACTCTAAGAGCGGTTCTTTGATAGACTTTAGATAACCCGAAACATTTTTGTATAAACCGGTACCGGTAATTAACGGAATTTCTAAAGAACCGATAATGGCTGTAGTTTCTCCTTCGGCAGGAATCATAAAAGCAGATTGCCAAGTAACATTTGTTCCTAAAATTATATCTAAAGCGGGGTCATGGATGTAAGAACTTTCTCTAACGAAAGTCATCCACAGGTCAATATTTTTCTCTTTTAAAATCTTTTGAGCTTGTTCTATTTTCTGAAGTGAAAGTTCCTTTTCCATAATAATCTCTTTTAAGTGATAATGTAAAATAAGAAAAGCAGATTAGAATATCGAATTTACAATAAGATTTATTAGCATTTTGATTAAAAAAACAAATAATTTTGGCAGATTTTGAATTGTGTTCATTTAAAAATATTGAACTTTATTCTTAATTAGTAAGATTGCCTCAAATTTGCTTAATTTACTAATTAGTTTCATAATCATTAGAATCCCGAAAGTTAAATATGCCCGACTTCATTCATTTACACAATCATTCACACTTTAGTCTTCAAGACGCTGCTTGCACAATAAAATCAATTGTAAAAGCAGCTAAAAAATTTGATATGAAAGCCGTTGCTCTAACAGATCACGGTGTAATGTACGGTATCAGAGAGTTTTATTCAAAGTGCAAAGATGAAAGTGTAAAACCAATTTTGGGTATGGAAGCGTACATAACTTTAGAGGGCTCAAGGTTGGATAGGGGAGTTAAAATTGACGGTACGCAGCGTCAAAAACCCTACCGGCACATTATATTAATTGCAAAAAATAAACAAGGTTACAGCAATTTAACTAAACTTTCCTCAATCGGCTTTACTGAAGGCTACTATTATAGACCAAGAATTGATTTGGAAACTTTGGAACAACACTCAGAAGGAATAATCTGTACTTCGGCTTGTTTAGGAGGGGTTGTAAATCCTTTTTTAATTAACGGTGATTACAAAATTGCTAAAAAATGGGCACAATATTTTCAAGGGCTTTTTGGGGATGACTTTTATTTAGAAGTTCAGAACCACAATCTTGTTGAAGATAAAATTATAATGGAGCAGATTCCTAAATTAGCTGCCGAACTGGGAATTAAATTGGTCGGTACAAACGATTGTCATTATATTAACAAAGAAGATTCAATTCCGCACAATGTTTTATTGATGTTGGGCGATAAATCAGGCGCGGCTGATTACAAAAATTTACGATACAAGGTTTCCGAATTTCATTTCAAATCACAAGACGAGATGTCAAAAATATTCGAAAAAATTCCGGAAGCTATTTCAAATACATTCGAGATTGCGGATAAATGCGATATCGACTTCGAAAAAAATGTTTACTATTTCCCGAAATTTCCGCTTCCCGAAACTTTTAACAGTAATAATTTAGACGATTATTTCGAATTTCTTTCGAGAAAAAGATTAATAGAAAAATTTGGTGAAGAGTGTTCTGATGAGATTAAAGAGCGATTTGAGTATGAATTAAAAACTATTAAAGATATGGGTTTTGCGGGTTACTTTTTGATTGTACAAGATTTTATTGAAGCTGCAGAAGCAATGGGGGTAAGAGTTGGTCCCGGAAGAGGATCTGCGGCAGGAAGTTTAATCGCATTTTTACTGGGTATAACCAAAATAAATCCGTTAGAATATGGGCTTTTATTTGAAAGATTTTTGAACCCTTCACGAAATACTATGCCCGATATTGATGTTGATTTTTCAGACGACGGAAGAGCTGCCGTTATAGACTATGTGAAGCAGAAGTATGGAGAAAAAGCCGTTTGCCAAATTATAACTTTTAACAGACTTACAACAAAAGCTGTTATCAAAGATGTGGGGAGGGTGCTTGGTATTCCTCTGAATATTGTTAATAATATCAACAAGCATATACCTTCGGTTTTTGGAAAAGTTTACAGTATAGAAAAGGCTTTGAGTGAAGTGCCTGAGCTAAAGTGGATAAACGATAGCAAAGATGAACAAATTACGAGCCTCGTTAAGTACGCTAAAACTCTTGAAGATATGAACAGAAATGCATCTAAACATGCGGCGGGTGTTGTAATTGCACCGGGAGATGTGTCAAACTATGTTCCTTTAGCTTCATTGAGCGCCACAGAAAATCAGATTGTTACACAATATTCTATGAAACAGCTTGAGGAAGCGGGCTTATTAAAGATGGACTTTTTAGGTCTCAGGACGCTCAGTATTATTGATGACACTTTGAAGTTTGTTAAGCAGAACAGACCTGAAAGCGAATGGGTTGAGGATATAGATAAAATTCCGTTAGACGATGAAAAAACATACAAATTATTCGGGAACGGGCAAACCACCGGTATTTTTCAGTTTGAATCGCCCGCAATGAGAAAATATTTGAAGAAACTGAAGCCAAAATCGGTTTCTGAACTTGCCGCAATGAATGCTCTTTACAGACCCGGACCAATGGATTTTATTGATGATTTTATCGATAGAAAATTCGGAAGGGCTGAAATTACTTATCTTCACCCCGAGCTTGAACCTATCTTAAAAGAAACTTACGGTATTATTGTTTATCAAGAACAGGTTATAAAAATAGCTAATCAACTTGCCGGTATGAGTTTAGCAGAAGCTGACAATTTACGCAGGGCTATGGGCAAGAAAGATACTCTTACTATGGAAAAATCAAAAATTAGCTTTGTTGATAAATCTGGGAAGAGAGGCATTTCAGAGAAAGTGGCAACCGAAATCTTTGAGATGATTCTAAAGTTTGCAAATTACGGGTTTAATAAAAGTCATGCTGTTGCATACTCGTACCTTGCATATCAAACGGCATTCTTAAAAGCTAATTTTTTGGAAGAGTTTTTAGCTTCTAACATGACACACGAGTTTCAAAATCAGGTTAAAGTAGCATTGTTTTTGGAAGATTGCAGAAAATCGGGAGTTTTAGTACTTCCGCCGGATGTAAACAACCCTTCAGTGTTTTTCAGTGTCGAAAAAAAACGAATTAGATTTGGTTTATCGGCAATTAAAAATGTTGGAATTTCTGCGGTAAATAAAATTATCGAAGTTAAAAACAAATTAGATAGAAATTTCAAAAGCATTTTTGATTTCGCATCCGAAGTTGATCTTAAAATAGTAAACAAACGAACTTTTGAGGGTTTGATACTTTCCGGTGCATTCGACTCACTTCATCCAAACAGGAAATCTTTATTTGAATCTGTTCAAGAAATTATTAGTTACGGTCACACTATTCACGAATTAAGAATGGATGCATCTGATAGCTTGTTCGGCAATATTGACCCCACTGAAAGTGTTATGCTACCCGAGCTTAAAATGGTTGAAGATTGGACAATCGAAGAAAAGCTCTCTAAGGAAAGGGAGGTTACCGGTTTTTATATTACTGATCATCCGATGAGAAAGTACAGACTTGAAGAAAGGTCATTTACAAATATTGATTTAACCGAGCCCGAAAAAATTAAAGATACCGAAAATTTAACAATTTGCGGTGTTATAACCGATTTGGATTTGAAATTGGATAAAAAATCGAAAACGATGGCAAAGTTTTATTTGAATAATTCATTGGGTGTTTTTGAGTGTATGATGTTCGCTTCAAACTATGAAAAATTCAGTATGTTTGTTGAGGCTGATAAACCGGTATTTATTAAAGGAAAATTAGAAACATCGGGCGATGCGTTTAAAATTATGGTTGAGGAGGTAGTTCCGATTGATGAGGCAAGAGATAAGCTAACAAACTCTTTGTATATTTTTATCGACCCCGATTTGCTCTCGTTTAATCAGTTGGCTGAAGTTCATTCTGTCCTTTCGAGAAATCCCGGAGATGTTGTAGTTTTTATGGAAGTTTCAAATGCGGGTAAGAACGGTTATAAAAATAGAATTCTGCGTTTAGAAAACAAAATAAAATTGAATACCCAGCTTATAAACGGCTTGGCAAATATTGTAGGCGAAGAAAATTTTGTTTTACATCAGTAGAGAAAATACCTTTCAGAAAAATCAGGCTTCCCACAATAAAAGATAGACAGTTTACAAGAAAACTAACGCATAATTTATGTTTATCAATTTAAATTTCCGTATATCATATTTTTACAAGAGTGTAAAATAAAATTAATTAACTTAGAGAACAAAACAAATTAAAAACTAAACTTCAGGAGGTTCTGTGCTCAAACGAGTATCAACCCTTTTAGCAATTCTGCCTTTTTTGGCAAGTGTGGTAATTGCTCAGGAATTTAAAGTTCCGGTTGAGTATTACAAATTAGACAACGGATTAAAAGTTGTCCTTTCGCAAGATAAAACCGCACCGGTAGTATGTGTGGCTGTATATTTTAACATCGGTTTCAGAATTGAGCCGCAAGACCGCACCGGATTTGCTCACTTATTTGAACACATGATGTTTCAAGGTTCCAAAAATTTGGGCAAAATGGAGTATATAAGATTAGTAAGTGAGAACGGCGGAGTTTTAAATGGCTCAACAAGATTTGATTTTACCAATTATTTTACAATTGTACCTTCTCACAAGCTTGAAACGATGCTTTGGGCTGAGGCTGATAGAATGAAAGGTTTGGATATTACTCAAGAAAACTTAGTAAACCAACAAGGGGTTGTAATCAACGAAGTTAAAGTTAATGTTCTTAACAGACCCTACGGAGGTTTCCCGTGGTTAGAAATGCCGCAAGTTGCAAATGAAAATTGGTTTAACGCTCATAATTTCTACGGTGATTTAAAGGATTTAGAAGCCGCTAATCTTGAAGATGTAAAATCGTTTTTCGATACATATTATTCGCCTAATAATGCCGCTTTGGTAATTGTCGGAGATTTTGAGATAGCAGAAGCTAAAGAATTTATTAAAAAATATTTTGCATCAATTCCCGCGGGAAATTTACCGGCTTTGCCCGATATTTCGGAACCGGAACAAAAAGAAATGAAGCTAAAAGTGAAAGAAGACGCACTTGCAACCGAACCTGCAATTGCATTTGCTTATCACATGCCCGAATCTTTCACTCCCGAGTTTTTTGCGATGGGTATAATTGAGCAATTATTAGTGCAGGGCAAAGATAGCAGGCTGTATCAAAAATTTGTTCAAGAACTTGGTTTGACCGATAATGTATATGGTGGTATAAATTCAGGACTCGGAAATATGTTTAATTACAATGGTCCTATGTTGTTTGATGCTTACTTCTTTTACAGCGGCGAAGATAAAACTCAAGAATTAATCAAAATTTTTGATGAAACCGTTAGTGAATTATCAACTAATTTAATAACTCAAGAAGAGTTAGACAGAGCAATAATTAAATTGCGTTCCTCTTTTTACGATTTAGCCGGAAGTCAGTTTGGACTTGGTCGTGCAGATTTGTTAGCTTGCTTCTCTCTCTTTTACGATAACCCTGCTTTAATAAACACATTAGAAGATTCTTTCAAAAAAGTAACTCCCGAATTAATTAAAGCAACAGCTGCAAAATATTTACAAAAGAAGAATCTAACTGTTTTAACAATTGACCCTAAAGGAAAGAATTAAGGAGCAAAGTATGAAAAATTTATTTTTAGTTTTAATTTCTTTAGGATTTTTAGTTACAACGCAGGCGCAAAAAGAAACACCGCCTGCCGGTTCAACACCTAAAGATTTCTCATTACCGGTTGAAGAATCGTTTACGCTTTCAAACGGAATAGGTGTAACATTTATTAAGTTTGGAGAAATTCCGAAGGTGAGCATAAACATATATATTGCTGCCGGAAAATATTTCGAAAAGAAAGGGGAAACTCTAATTTCTTCAATGGCTGCTGACATGTTAATTGAAGGCACAAAAAGTAGATCAAACGAAGTATTAGCTGGGCAGGCTTCTTCTTACGGTGCTGATTTAGTTTCGGGTTCAGGTAATGATCTCGCATATTTAGCTACCGATGCCATTTCAGATTTTACCCCTCAGGTTATTGAACTTTTAGCAGATTGTTTGATTAATCCGGCACACGACGAAAAAACTTTTGAACGGATTAAAGGCGATTACCAGAGAAATATTAACATTTCAAACACAACCCCTCAAATTGTTGTTGATGAAGAATTTAAGTGGTTATTTTTCGGTGACACTCCTTACGGCAGAAAAAATCCGCAAAGTGTTGAAAGTTTCAAGGTTAATCAGGTAATATCATACTATAAAGAAAATTACGGACCAGCGAACACTTATATATATATTGCCGGTAATTTTGATTTTGCAAAGGCAAAAGATGCTTTGGAGAAACATTTTGGTTCGTGGAAAACAGATGCAGTTACAAACAAGTATGAAACTACCGCGTTTTCAAACAAAAAACAAACAAAAGTTTTGAATAAAAGCGGAGCAAGTCAATCGACAATTATGCTCGGTATTCCCTCTCCGGGTCCACTTGACCCAGATGCACCCGCATTTGAGGTTATGAATTTATTGCTCGGCGGGTTTTTCTCGTCAAGAATTACTTCAAATATCCGTGAGGATAAAGGTTACACTTATTCACCCGGTAGTTTTATTTCTAACCGCTTTCAAAAATCGTATTGGGTATTTCAAGCAGATGTAACAACCAATGTAACGGGTCCTGCAATTAATGAAGTATTCTACGAAATTGAGAAAATGAGAACGGAAGCCCCTACAGAGAAAGAACTTGCAGGTTTGAAGAACTATGCGACGGGGATATACATACTCCAAAATTCATCCCGTGGCGGAATTATTTCAAAGCTAAACTCAATCAGATATCAAAACTTGCCGAAAACAAATTTGACCGAATACTTAAAACGGATTAACTCTGTTACTGTTGAAGATGTTAAAAATGTTGCGATAAAATATCTGCACATTGATAAAATGACTTCGGTGATTTTGGGTGACGAAGAAATTATTATGCCTCAGTTAGAAGAGACAAGTATTTTAGAATAGACTAAAAATACTTCAGATATTAGAGGCAATTTTTTAACTAAAATTGCCTCTTTTAATTTAGGGGGTTAATCAACACTTTTTAATGTTTTAACTTGATTAGAGTTTTCTAAACTTAAGCCGCTAGGTCTTTGATAGAGTCTTAAATCAAACTCGTTCAACATAGCAATCAGGTGGTCAAAAATTTCTCCTTGAACTTGCTCAAATTCAATGAGCTTGGTTTTTTTGCTAAAGGCATAAACCTCAATTGGAATACCTAATTCGGAGGGTGCTAACATTCTTACAATGCGTGTGTAATTTTGGTTCAAATCTTCTATTGTTAACAAATATGCTTGTGCATAATAAATAAAGGCAGTGATGTTTGTTAAAAAATCTTCGGGAATAAAACCGGCTTGTACTTTTTTTGAAGAAAATTCTGTTTTTTTTGCTTCGATAAACGGGGCTATTAATCTGATATGAGATAATTTTTCTAACAGATTTTCATCGCACATTTTCATAGTGTTGTAATCGATAAGAAAGGATCTTCTAATTCTTCTGCCTTCTGCTTCGTACATTCCACGCCAATTTTTCATCGAGTTTTCCATAATTTTGTAGGTAGGTACCATAGTTATGGAGTTATCGAAATTTTTAACTCTAATCACATTTAAGGAAACATCAATGACTTCGCCGTCAACACCGAGTCCCGGTACTTCAATCCAATCACCTACTAAAATTAAATCATACTTGTTTATTTGAATGCTTGCAACAAAAGAAAGAAGGGTATCTCTAAAAATTAAAAGTAATACGGCGGTGAATGCACTAAGACCGGTTACTATAGTCCAAGGATTTTGCTGGCTAAAGAGACCAATTAAAATAACAGCCATCCATATAAAGAGAATCATTTTGATAGTTTGGAAGTAACCTTTAATAGGTCTGTTTCTATTTTTTTCTTTTAACATCCAAAGGTCATTAAAAGTATCTAAGACACTGCTTATGATTAAAAATATCAGAATTATAATTAAAGATTCGGTTACCGTTCCTAAAAAAGTATCAAAAAAGGGAAATTTGGACGAAAAAATTTTTATTATTATAACAGGAGCAAGGTAGGAAAACCTTCTTAATAGTTTCTTATTTAACAAAATATCATCAAGCTCATTTGATGTTTTTTTTGCTAATTTTAATATTAAAGGTACAACTACTTTACGAGTGATAAAGTAAGAAACCAAAGCTAATATCATTGTGCCAAAGAATATGGCATTTTCATATAAGAAAGGGTAGTTTTTTAAGTTTTCGGTATAATCTTTTAAGAACTGCACAGTTTGCCCTGTATTATTTTCGGAATATTATTTTCTTTAGAGATGTATAAATTAAAATTATTTAAATTAAAACCAAATAAGAAAAAAGGTTTAATGTTGATTACTAAAAAAGACTTTTACATAAATAAAGATGTAGTGTTTTTAAATCATGGCTCGTTTGGAGCGTGTCCTAAAGAAACTATGGAAATCTACCAAAAATTCCAAATCCAATTGGAACATCAACCGGTTGAGTTTTTAGATAGAAAGTTTGAGGAATCACTTGATTATGCTAGAGAAAAATTAGCTAATTTTACAGGTGCAGGTAAAGATGAGTTAGTTTTTGTTCCAAACACAACTACAGGTTTGAATATTGTAATGAAATCTTTGGATCTGAAGCAAGGGGATGAGATTCTAACTACCGACCAAGAGTATGGTGCAATGCGTCGAATGTTAGACCTTTATTTTATTCCGCGGGGTGTGGAAATTAAAACCGTAAATATTAAGTTACCGGTAAAAAGCAAAGAAGAAATTTATAGTTCGGTGCTTAATTGGCTTACTCCAAAAACCAAAGTATTATTTATCAGCCATATATCTTCGGCTTCTGCACTCAGGATTCCCGTAGAGGAGATAATTGAAAATGCGGCAAGTAGAGGGGTTTTAACAGTTGTTGACGGGGCACATATACCCGGGCAATTACCGTTGGACCTTAAGACACTCGGAGCTGACTTTTATGCGGGGAATTGCCACAAGTGGTTAATGACTCCAAAGGGTTCGGCGTTTTTGTATGCCCGGGGAGATAACGGTGAAAAATTAAAGCCGCTTATCACAAGTTGGGGAATGCAACACAAAGAAGCGCAAGCACCTAATTTGATCAAAGAATTTCAATATAACGGCACTATTGATATTTCTGCCTATTTGAGCGTACCTGCAGGTATAGAATTTCTAAAAAAGTTAATCGAAAGCGGTCAATTTGAGGCTGTTAAAAATCTTGCGAGGGAGTTTGTTGAAATATTTGCCGAAGAAACCGGATTTGAACAGCTTTACCCTGTTGATAAATATTTTGTTCAAAATATGGCTGCGTTTAGATTTAACAATTGTAACCCGGTTGATCTCAAAAAGTATCTGTATGAAAAATATAAAATCGAAATTCCAGTGTTTACTTTGAACAATGAGAATTTTATCAGATATTCGGTACAATGTTATACAGTAAAGAAAGATTTGGAAATTCTTATTGAAGCGGTAAGAAAATTTCCGAAAAGATAAATATTAAGGGTTATAACAAACACTTACACTTGTAAAATCAAATAAGGGTTTTCCGGTTCAGCTGATTTTTGGGGTGACAATAATTTTGAAGTAAAAATTTCCGCGGTACCGGTGCCTTATTTATTTTGTAAAACTTTCAATGTTAAAACTGATGATTTGTTTTTACTACAGAAAAGATGAGTAAGCTCAACGAACTTTTACATAGTTTTCGGTATATTGAATTAATTAAAGATATGACACCTTTTAGGGTCGTTGAGGTAACTGCAAGCATGGTTTTCTACAAACATTAATTTATTGTGTATTAGATAGTTTGTAGTGGGTAGAAAAATTAACACCGGATTTTTTAAACCAAGATAAAGACACCAATCCCGACTTCATTGGGTCTAAGAATTTTTTGAAATTTTCTCTAAGTACGCTTAGGTAAAATTTTTATGCCACCGATTAATCACATAAGCAAATCAAATCAAAGTTACTTATAAATAAGGGAAAAACTTTTGACCAAAAGGAACAAAAAATCGCTTTATATTGTCAAATAAATAAAATAAATTCAGAACAAAATAATTTATGCAGAAACTCTTCCTACTAATTTTCATATTTTCGATAACAATACTTCCGCAAACCGAACAGATGCGGAATAAATTTATGCTTGCTGAATCTTATGAAAGAGCAGGTGACTATGAAAAAGCGAATGAAATTTACGGTTCCTTATATGTTTTAGACGCTTCTAATTTTAGTTATTTTTCTGCGTATGTTAGAACTTGTCAGCTTTTAAAATTGTATGAAGATGCAGAAAAAGCAATAAATAATAGAATTCAGTTTTACGGTGAAGATCTGCAAACAATAGGAATGTTAGGGAAAAACTATTTTTACAAGGGGGATGAGAATCAGGCTTTTGCAGTTTGGGATGATTACATCAAAAGAAAGGGGAGCACCGATCCTTTTATTTACAAGCAAATAGCAAGTTTTGCTATGGAAATTAGAGCATTTGACAAGGCAATTTCTTATTTGCTTGTAGGGTTAAATGAAACCGGTCAGATTGAGATGTACGGTTTTGATTTGGCTTATTTGTACGGAATTGTGATGAACTATGAAAGATCTGCCGCTATATACAGGGAAATGCTGGAAAAGATACCGCAACAGGCAGGTTCGGTAGAAGCACACTCAAAGAGATTTTTGAACAACAGGGAAGCACTTGAGATTTTTATTTCGGTTATGGAGCCCGCGTCTAAAGGATATAATGCGGCTGTATATAAATATTTAGCTTCGCTTTATGTAATGGCTTCACAGTATGATGATGCATTGAGGATCTACTTAATAATAGATGAATCTTCTGAAGAAAAGGGAATGGGGGTTTATAATTTTGGAATGCAGGCGTTTTATGCTTCGCAGTTTGAACCAGCTTCAAAAGCATTTGAATATCTGATAAATAAATACCCTAATGCTAATTATTTGCCTAATATTAAACTCCATAATGTTAAGGCGTTAGAGGGTGCACTTCAAATTGAGTTTAATTTATTAAATCCTTCATGGAAAGAGAATTACGAGGTCAAATTTCCGGACAAAAAAAGATATCACTCGGTTATCGAAAAATATGAGGAAGTAGCGAAAATTTATTTGAAGAGTGAAGTAGAAACTGAGGCACTTTTCAGAATAGCCGCAATATATTATTTGCTTGGTTTGTATGACGATTCAAAAGAATTTCTACAGATAATTCTTGATGAAAAGGGTTCTTCGCCGTTTGCATCAAATGCATATTATTACTTAGGGTTGATACAAATTCAAGAGAACAGACTAAACGAAGCCATACAATTTTTTAAAAAATCATTACTCTCTTTTACAACAGAACCGGAAGTGCATCAGCTTGCTAAATATAATTTAATGATGACACATATCTTTTTAGGAGATTTTGAGAACGCATCGCCTGTATTAATAGAACTTATGGGGAATCTAAAGGATAATTTAGCAAACGATGTTATAGAATTATCAATTATTGTAAATAAAAATTTGAGTGATTCAATTACTCTTGTTAAATTTGGGTTTGGCGAATTACAAATTAGACAAGGAAATTTTGACACAGCAATCAAAATTTTTGAAGAGTTAGCTTCAAATAAAGAGGCATTTCTTGTCTCAAATTTATCACTATTCCGTATTGCCGAAATATATGCGGGGTTAAACAAGTTTGATGAGGCAATTACCGCTCTGAACAGGGTTACGGAGACAGAGAACAACATTTATGCCGATAGGGCACTTATGCTCTTAGCTGCAATCTACAAACACGGTATTAATGACAATACCAAAGCAATAGAAACTTACGAAAAAGTTTTAATTAATTATCCTAATTCCATTTTTCTCGACAAAGCTCGAGAAGAAATATTGGCAATCAAAAATCTTAAAATTTAACAGTTAGAAAAAAAATAGTTATGGCAACAAAAAATGTAAAATGTTCTTTTTGCGGAAGAGACAGCAACGAGGTTTCAAGTTTAATTGCGGGTCAAGATGTTTATATTTGTGATATCTGTATCGGAAACAGTGTCGAAATATTAAAATCAAACATGGCTGCAATGAAAACGAAGCCAAAAAAAAATAGTATTAATAACATTACCCCGCAAAAAATTTACGATATTCTCACTGAGTTTGTAATTGGTCAAGACAGGGCAAAAAAGACATTAGCTGTTGCAGTTTACAATCACTACAAAAGAATAAACTCTACGGCGTTATTTTCTAATGATGATGTTGAAATTGAAAAAAGCAATGTGTTGCTGATTGGTCCAACGGGTACCGGCAAAACATTATTAGCTAAAACACTAGCAAAAATTTTAGATGTTCCGTTTGCAATTGCCGATGCAACTACAATTACAGAAGCAGGATATGTAGGTGATGATGTTGAAACCGTACTTGTTCATCTTTTACAAGCATCAGATTATAATACGGAAAAAGCTGAACGCGGAATAGTATATATTGATGAAATCGACAAAATTGCCCGTAAGAGTGAGAGCACTTCAATCACCAGAGATGTTTCGGGCGAAGGCGTTCAACAAGCTCTACTTAAAATTCTTGAAGGCACAAAAGCAGGCGTTCCTCCTAAAGGCGGAAGAAAACACCCCGAGCAAAGTCTAATTTATTTGAACACTAAGAACATTCTTTTTATTGTAGGCGGTGCATTTGAAGGAATTGACAAAATAATTGCTGCAAGGGTAAATCAAAGCAAGATGGGATTTGGTACAACTGTTGCCGATAAGCATGAATTTACAAATGATGAACTATTACAAAAAATTCAACCCGAAGATTTGCTTAGATTTGGTTTAATTCCCGAACTTATCGGAAGAATACCGGTTATTGCTCCGTTAAACAATCTTGACGAAGAAGCTCTCATCAACATTTTAACTAAGCCCAAAAACGCAATTTTGAAACAATATCAAAAAATGTTTTCGATTGAAAACATAGAATTAGAGTTTGACCCGTTTGCAATTAAGGCTATTGTTAAAAAGGCGATTGAAAGAAAAACAGGTGCCCGTGCTCTCAGATCAATTGTTGAAGAATTTATGTTAGAAATAATGTTCTATCTTCCTGAAAAGAAAAATTATACCAAGTGTTTAATTACGAAAGATGTAGTTGAAAACGGTGCAGAACCATTGTTTTTTGAAGATGTAAAATCAGCTTAGGCAATTATGATTAAAACGGTTTTATTAAGTCTTATTTTTGTTCAGATTCTTTTATCGCAGAATAAGATTTTAATACCGATGGATGTAACTCAAACCGACCACCTCAAAGCTTACGGAGTAACTTTTCGTGCCTTAGAAAACGGCGTTATTTCTGATTGGTTATTAAATTACCGGGGCGGTTCTTTTCTTTTAGATTACAATGACAGGGTAGTAGTAGATTGCAGGATACAGGGGGTTTCGTTTTCGGAAATCTCATCTTCTCAAGCTATTTCAATTCTTTCGGAAGTTCAAAGCGAAGATAACAATACAGATGTTGTTAGATTAGAAAAAGCTCCTAAAATTGCGGTGTATGTTCCCCCAAATTTTTTGCCGTGGGATGATGCCGTTACTTTGGCACTTGAATATGCCGGAGTTCCTTATGAGAAGTATTGGAATGAGGAAATTTTACGCGGTGATTTGGAAAAAGTTGATTGGTTACACCTTCATCACGAAGATTTCACCGGGCAGTACGGCAAATTTTACTCAAGCTTTTCTAATGCTCAGTGGTATATTGAAAACCAATTAAGATTCGAGGCTGATGCCAAGCGGCTCGGATTCAGAAAAGTTTCCGAAATGCTTCTTGCTGTTGCAAATACAATAAAAGGATTTATCGGAAACGGCGGATTTTTGTTTGCAATGTGTTCTGCTACTGATTCTTATGATATTGCTTTAGCTGCCGAAGGCGTTGATATCTGCGCTCCTATGTTTGACGGTGATGCTGCAAATCCGAATGCGCAAGACCTGTTAGATTTTACCCGCACAATAGCTTTCGAAAATTTCATTCTTGAAACAAACCCTTATATCTACGAATACAGCGATATTGACATTCAACCTGTTGAAATACTCGATTATCAAAATGACTATTTTACCCTCTTTGATTTCTCAGCAAAATATGACCCTGTTCCTACAATGCTCACTCAAAACCACGCTAATGTAATTAAAGGTTTTATGGGGCAGACAACTATGTTCAGAAGAAACAGAATCAAAAACTCGGTAATTATTTTAGGCGAGAGAAGGGGAACAGACCAAATCAAATATATACACGGGAATTTCGGAAGGGGATTTTTTACATTTTACGGCGGTCATGACCCGGAAGATTACCAACATGCAGTTAATGATCCGCCAACTGAGCTAACACTTCACAAAAATTCGCCCGGATATAGATTAATTCTAAACAATATTCTTTTCCCGGCTGCTAAAAAGAAAAAGCAGAAAACATAAGGTGTTCTGTTTAAGATTGTTAACTTTTGTTTTTTATCCCAAATAATTAAAGTTGTACCAAATTGTTTGAAATACGGTGTACTTGCAATCAAAAGAAAAATTAGAAAATTCACGCCGAAATACTTCAGATTTATAGCATTTAAATAATCGCAGATGACAAGAAGAAACAGAAAATTAACGATTAGTATAATGGTAAAATTCTAATTTCAATTAATTTCGAAATTAACTATATTTATAAACGGAATTTATCAATAGAATTTAATCAACAAAAAGTAAATGAATAATCTTTTCGACCTGCATCTTTCATTAAACGGTGCATTTGACATTTTAGAAGTTGAAGTCACAAATGCAGAATACAATGTTTCGAAACAGAATGTATCTGCCGGTAAAAACCTGTTTTTTCATTTCTCATCCAACAATTCGATTACCGATATTAAAAGAAAGATTGAAAAATCGGGAAAGTGGTCAGGATATTTAGAAAGGAATCAAACCAAACTGAGTGGCGGAATTTGTGTTATAAAAAAATCTGAAACCGGCGATTCAAATTATTCCGCATATTTTTTAGCCGATGAAAACACTCCGGGTAAATTAGCGGGAATAGAAGCGGGAAACATTTTTTCATCTACCGGTAACAGGTCATTTTTTGCATGGAAACAATGCGAGCACGAAGATAAGAACGAAGTAATCTTATATACCGGCGGGGTCTTAGTGGTTACCGGTTACAATACACACGAAATTAACAACATGCCCGGCAAACTCTATAATTTGCTACACCCATCTGATGTGAGCAATGTTCTTAAATCACAGATGGAATTTAAGCTCGATAAATCTAAAACATCGGGTACATTTATTTTCAGGCTGTTAAACAGGGCAGGTAATACCGTTTGGGTTGAAGAAACAGTTAATATAAAACGAAACGAAGAGGGAGATATTGTTACAATTTCAGGAGTGGTAACAGATATAACCGAATTCAAAGAAAAAGAACTTGGGCTTCTAGAGTCTGAATCGAACTTTAAAACAGAAAATGACGCAAAAGACCGTTTTATAAACATCCTCTCCCACGATTTAAGAGCTCCATTTACGAGTATAATGGGGTTTGCAGAAATATTGTTGAGCGACGGTGATCTTGCCGAAAAAGAAAAGAATGAGTACCTTCAATACATTCTTGATGCAAGCAAGGGGCAAATTCAGTTTGTAAATTACCTTCTTGATTGGTCAAGATTACGAACAGGAAAATTGAGGGTAGAAACACAAAGGCTTCCGTTGCAAGGTATTGTCTATTCAGCTGTTTCTGCATTAACAGGCAACGCAGTCAGAAAAAATATCGAGATTTCGGTTGAAATTCCTGAAGAGATTTTTGTTCAGGCAGATGACAATTTACTCAGTCAAGTTATTATAAATCTATTAAGTAACGCAATTAAATTCTCTCATCCAAACGGAAAAATTGAGATTTTAGCTTCAATATTTAACAATAACCAGGCTGAATTAATAGTTAGAGATTACGGAACGGGAATAGGAGCTGAAGATAAAGACAAGATATTTAATCTCGAAAATTCAATTTCTAAAACCGGTACAACGGGAGAAAAGGGGATTGGGTTTGGGCTAAATCTTGTAAAAGAAATTGTTCAGAAACATAAGGGCGAAATCTGGTTTTATTCAGAACCCGGGTCGGGAACAGAGTTTCATATTACAATTCCTCTCCCTTCTAATGTTATTATAGTTGTCAGTTCAGACCATACACAAAATAGCAGCCTTAAGAATATTTTAGAAGAGAGTTTCCCTGATTATGAAACAATAGTATTCACAAACGGTTATCAAGCGTTAGAAACAATAGGCGAAAAAACTCCGAATCTCATAATATCTGATAAATACTTGCCATTAATGAGCGGAATTCAGTTCCTTGAATCGGTTAATATGAATAACTCAAACTATAAGACACCCGTAATATTGATATACGGTGAAGAAGAAGAACATGACCATCAAAAGTTGATTGAACTTGGAGTGAAAGCAATGATTAAAAAGCCGTTAAATCTGAGGGATGTAATAAAACACTTGGAGAAAGTGTTAAATTAAAATAAAAATTGATGTAATGATTTGGAATTTGCGTATTTTAATAAACTAATCATATTAAATTTTATCCTTAAATTTTTTAACAAAAAAAGAGTCATTAATGAAAAAACTCACAACCATTTTCTGTGTTATGTTTTTTGTTGCGTTAAGTTTTACGACAAATGCACAAACAGCCGCAGAATTCATTTCTCAGGGGGATCAGCTTGCAATGAAAGAATTCAAAAATCAAGAAGCTTTAAATAAGTATCTTGAGGCTGATAAACTTTCGCCTAATAATTGGGAAATAATGTGGAGAATTAGCAGGGCGTATGTAGATATATCCGAGCATTTACCGTCAGGAACCTCGGCACAGAAAGATGAGCAATTAAGACTATACCAATTAGCATTTGACTATGCTAACAAAGCCGTCTCTTTAGCGCCCGATAAATCGATTACATATTTAAGACGCGCAATTGCTAACGGAAGAATTGCATTATTCAAAGGTGTATTCTCGGTTATAGGTATTGTGGGAGATGTAAAAAATGATTGCGAAAAAGCAATTTCATTAGGAAACGGCGGAAACGAAATTCAAGCCTCAGCACACTATGTTTTAGGCAGAACTCACGCTAAAGTATGCGAAAAACCATATCTTGTAAGATTACCGTTAGGCTTAGGCTGGGGTGATATGGATGTTGCAATTACCGAATTTAACAAAGCTATCAAACTTCGTCCAAATTTCAGGATGTTCCGTTTAGATTTAGCAAAAGCATATATTGAAGAAGACGAGTATGCAAAAGCAAGAGAACAATTAAACGCAATTCCTGGGCTTCCTGTTCTTGACGAAGACGATTACTCAATTGCAAACGAAGCTAAACAATTATTAGAGCAAATAAAAAATAAAAAATAGGTGTCATAGTTGCTTGAAAAGCATTTTATTGATGCTCTTAAAAAAGCCCGGCAAATAGTTTTTTTTACAGGGTCAGGGATATCTGCTGAATCAGGTATCCCTACTTTTAGAGGGGAAGAAGGCTTATGGAACAAGTTTAAACCGGAAGAATTAGCAAATTTTAACGCATTTATTAAAAATCCCGCCTTAGTTACGGAATGGTACAATTTCAGACGAGAAATAGTAAGAAAAGCATTACCAAACCCCGGTCACTTATCAATTTACGAATTCGAAAAATTTTACGATGTTACCGTTGTTACTCAAAATGTTGACAATCTACACAGGCGTGCAGGCAGTTCTAAAGTTTTAGAGCTTCACGGGAATATTGAAAGGAATTTTTGTATTTCGTGTGGTAAAGATGCCGTTGAAATGCACGAAAAAGATAAATCAGGTGTTTTTAGGTGTGAGTGCGGGGGGTTACTCAGACCCGGAGTTGTTTGGTTTGGCGAGAATCTTCCAACTGCAATTTTTGATGCAGCTGAGGTTGCAATTTCTAAAAGTGATATAGTTTTTGTTGCCGGAACATCTCTTCAAGTTTACCCCGCCGCGTCTTTAGTGCATTTTGCCAAAGGATTTAACTGTTACATTGTTGAAATTAACACCGAAACTACGCCCGGCTCTTATTTGGCTGACCAGAAATTTGAAGGGAAATCTGGCGTGCATATACCGGCAATATTGGAACTGGTGAAAGAATTAAAAGGATAATAAACTGAGTAAACTAAAAACTAAATTTGTGTGCTCCGCTTGTGGGTATGAATCGGTAAAATGGATAGGAAGATGCCCCGGTTGCAACAATTGGAATACCTTCACAGAAGAAATTGAACGAACAGCCACACCCGGTAGAGCTATAAGCAGGGGGGCAACTTCTCCCTCAAAACTAAGTGAAATTGAATCAACAAATTTGCTTAGAGTTAAAACAGGAATTGAGGAGTTTGACAGGGTATTAGGGGGCGGATTTGTTCCCGGCTCGGTTATATTATTAGGAGGTGAGCCCGGTATAGGTAAATCTACATTGCTCCTTCAATCTGTTAACAAACTGAAATTTCCGGTACTGTATGTAACGGGCGAAGAATCTTTACAACAGATTAAAATGCGTGCGGAACGGCTCGGGATAAAATCGGATAATCTTTTTATACTAGCAGAAACTTCGCTAGAAATAATTTTTGACGGAATAGATAAAATAAAGCCGGGTTTGGTGGTTATAGATTCTATTCAAACAATCTATAATCCGCAGTTCGAAAATTCACCCGGTACGGTAACACAAATTAGAGAGTGTACAAATTCACTCATGGAAAAAACCAAGAGAAGCGGGTTTGCAACAATGATAATAGGCCATATAAACAAAGACGGTGTTATTGCGGGACCAAAGATATTAGAACACATTGTGGACACCGTTTTGCAATTTGAAGGGGACTCAAAAAGTTCGCACAGGTTAGTTAGAGCACTGAAGAACCGATTCGGAAGCGCAAATGAACTTGGCGTTTTTGAAATGTCGGCAGACGGATTAAAAGAAGTAAAAGAACCGGGATTGTTGTTTGTAAACGACCGGCTCACCCAAATTCCCGGTACTGTAATTACTGCAGCTTATGAAGGATCAAGAGCGGTATTGGTTGAAGTACAGGCATTGGTTACAGTTTCATTTTTCGGAAATCCGCAGCGAGTTACAACCGGGTATGACAACCGAAAACTTTCAATCATATTAGCAGTTTTAGAGAAGCGAGGCGGGTTAAGGTTATCGGATAAAAATGTTTTCGTGAATGTTGCGGGAGGATTATATTTAGATGAGCCGGCGGCAGATTTGGCTGTTGCGTGTGCAATTGTTTCTGCTTTAACGGATAACAGATTTCAATCGGGTACCGTAATTTTTGGCGAATTGGGATTAGGCGGCGAAATAAGAACAGTTTCAAATACGGCAAAGCGGCTAATTGAATCTGAGAGGCTTGGCTTGGAAAATGCAATAATTCCGAAAGCACCTAAAGACGATTTAAAAAATGTAAAACTAAATCTTAATATTTGCACTCACATTAAAGAAGTAATTAATTTACTTCCGCCTACAGTGAAAGGATCTTAGAAATTTAATCTGAATTATTGGTGCAAAAAGTTAACCTGACATGACCAATAAATAGCTGAAAGTTCTCCTGTGTTTTGACACATTAGTGATTGACAAAATCACTGAAAGCACAAATTTTAAATTAGATTGTAAACCCTACCTTTGCCATTCATTGGTATTACTAACCGATTCTTCTCAGGATCACTGCCAATTGTCAGTGAAGAAGGCAACAAACTGCGTTTCGCTTTTCAAACTCGAGCCCCAAACTTGGTTCACCTGATTTTTCGGTGGCAATAATTTTCTTATTTAAATTTCCTGTATCGGTACTTTAGTTAAATTGCTAAACTTTTAGTGTATAAACTGAAGGTTTGTTTTTATAGCAGAAGAAATGAATAAACTCAACAAATACTTTTTCATATTGTATTCATTATATTGAATTAAACAAAGATACGACACCCTTTAGGGTCGCTTAGGCAATTGTATGCTTTATTTACTAAAAACTTATGACACCTTTAGTTTCATTTTCACAATTGAATACAATTGAATATCAGTAAATCAAACAATAAAAAAATAAGAGCTTCTCTGTGCTCTCT
>JACSRR010000305.1 GCA_014879635.1 Ignavibacteriaceae bacterium
ATATCCTTACTTATTTTTTTACTATTTAATACTACCTTTACATTTTCCGAAAATAAATTTTTATCCTTTTTGTCACTATTGAAGTTTCTTAAGTTAAAAGCCGCCTCAATTGAAATATTTTGATTTCCGGAAAAGATAAAACTAAAATACTTCTCAGATTCTGTAGATTCGATATTTTTCTTAAACGAAATTGTTCTTAACAACTCAACTTTAAGAGGAAGGTATTCAGATTTACTATAAAAATTAAATAAATCTAAATTCCCCGGGAAAGATTTATCTCTTCTAAATACTGAAAACAGAAATTGCGAAGTAGCATCAAATAAATCAGATGAACCGGTTAAATTAAGTCTGTTTTCAATTATTCCGGCAAGCTGCGGTAAAACTGAGGGCTCTACCTTTAATCTGCTCAAAGCAAGCGATGCACTGAACTTATTTTCAGCTGTTTCATTCTCGTTCTCCAAAATATTTAAGCAGATTGAATAACTATCCGGAGAAAAATTACCGTTTAAACTTGCATGAAATAAATAAAAAGGCAATCCGTAGAGTGAGGGCAAACTTCCGTCTTTGTATGAATCCGTTATTGAAAGAAAAGTTATTCCGTCTCCACATTTACCGAGTGCTTCATAAATTGCAGGCGTAGATTGTTTGGGAACTGACTTATCAAAAAGCTTATCAAATAAATATTTTGAAGAAATTTTATTTTTGCCAATCTTACCTAATGCAAAACAAATAAACTCATAATGTTCATTAAAGTTTATTTTAATAACTTCATCAACAAAATTAGTATCTAAAGAATTGCCTATACTTAAAAGCGCTGCATTTACCTCTTCTTTTTTTTGAGAATTAAGGTATTTCGAGATAATTTGGTTGTTGAATGTACGCGTGAAAGTAGTATAAACAAGGTCACGGTCATTTACGGTATATTGAGGTAAAGCAATATCCGGTAATAAAAAAAGTGTAATAATTATTGCAAATTTAGATTTGAATATCATAAACCCTGTAAGTTTTATAACGCTCAGCATTCATCATTTGAGCACTTCTATTCATCATTTCGTTATCTTCTAAAACCCAGCTTGCTTCACCTTCATCTATACCGAGTTTATGCCCGCGTTGAATAATTTCTTCATATAAAACGGCATCAAAACCTTTCTTTTGATGTTCCGGAACAACACCGAGAATCAAAATTCTACACCTTTTAATATTTTTTTTCTGAGTGAGCATTTTTAACCAACCGAAAGGAAAAAGTTTGCCATTCATTTGTTTAAAAATATAATTGTAATCAATAATAGGAAGTGCAAAACCAACCGGTACGCCGTCAAGTTCGGCAAATATTATTAACTCAGGTATTGCAAGCTGCTTCAAATCACCTGCCATATAATCAATTTCTTTTTCGGTGAGAGGCACAAAACCCCAATTTGGTTGCCAAGTTTTATTGTAGAGTATTTTGATTCTATCCAATTCTTCATCAAACTTAGTAAAATCAATTGTTCTTATTGTTAAACCAAATCTCTCTCTCGCAATATTTGTAACTCTTTTGATTTTGTCAACTTTTTGAATCAGATGATAAAGTATTTGATATGCGTACAGGTCTTGAACCTTGAATAAACCGTAATTTTCTAGCAATGTTTGATAATACGGAGGATTATAAGGCATAAGTAGATTTGGCGGGTCATCAAAGTTTCTTATTAACAGTCCCCATTCGTCATTACTTGAAAAGGAAGCGGGACCCCTCATTGTATCAAAACCTTTTTTCTTGAGCCAATCTTTTGCAGTATCTAACAGTAAATTACACACCTCTTGGTCGTTTATACACTCAAAAAATCCGAAGAAACCAACTTTGTCATTATGTGTTGAGTTATGGAGATCATTTTTAACGGCTGCTATTCTACCAACTATCTCGCCATTTTTGTAAGCCATAAAATAATCTGCTTCACCATGCTCAAAAAACGGATTTTTAGATTTATCGAGCATTTTCTCTTTGTCAAAAATCAAAGGGGGAACCCAATTGGGGTAATCTTTGTAGATTTTCCAAGGGAATTTTATGAACTGTGTAATTTCTTTTTTTGACTCTATTTTACGGATTTCGATACCGCTCATTTCTACTCCGGTTAATAAAAATTAAATTGTGAACTAACCTTTAAAATAAGAATAATAGACGAAATAATAAGTTTTAATTTCAGTTGATAAGATTTACTCGTCGTAAAATATTCCCGGGCTGTTCGCTTGAATTCAGATTAGAGAATGTTCTATTAAATAGATAAAAGTTCTGCTAACTTGTTCTATCGATATTCATTTGTAGATACTCCAACAAATAAACATCTATAACAATTTAGTGTGGGAGGTGTATTTATAAAGCATTAAAAATTAATGTATAAAAAAGAAGAGGCTGAAAACAGCCTCTAAAAATTAAATCAGTCCTAAATTTGCACCAATTTTTTTGAAGGTATCAATGATGTAATCTAAATGATCGGTTTGATGTGTTGACATATAGCTTGTACGCATCATTTGTCTTCCTTGTGGAACACCGGGCGAAATAAACACATTTACAAAAACACCCGCATCGTATAAATTTCTCCACATTTGGAAAGCAATTTCATCACTTCCGACAATCACAGGCACAATTCCGGTTCTACCGTCAACTACATTAAATCCGGCGTCTTTTAATCTTGTTCTAACATAATTAGCATTGCTAACTAATTTAGTTACTCTTTCAGGTTCGGCTTCTAAAATATCAAGAGCGGCTAAAGCTGCTGCAACAGAAGCGGGTGTGGGTGATGCACTAAATATCAAAGCAGGTGAGTGGTGTTTCAAATAATTTATCACTCTTTCTTTTCCGGTAACAAATCCGCCGAGTGACGCGAAAGTTTTGCTGAATGTACCCATTGTCATATCAATCTCTGATTCTAGACCAAATTCACTTGCTGTACCTCTACCGCCAACACCGATAACACCAACCGAATGAGCATCGTCAACTAAAATTCTTGCTCCGTGTTTTTTTGCAATCGAGTTTAATGTAGGGAGATCAACAATTTCACCGCCGGTAGAGAAAACACCGTCAGTTACAATTAATTTTGCAGCCTCAACGGGTAATTTAGCAAGCTGTCTTTCCAAGTCTTCCATATTATTATGTTTATAGCGGATAACATCGGCTAACATACCCCTTGCTATTAGATTAGCTGTAACAATACAGGCGTGATTGTCTTTATCGGAAATTATATAATCACCTTTCTGGGCTAATGCAGGAACAACGCCTAAAGCAGTTTGAAAACCGGTGCTGTATAACAGAACGGCTTCTACGTTAAAAAATTTAGCTAATCTTTCTTCAAGTTCAACATGCAGATCTATTGTACCTGTCAAATATCTTGATCCTGAGCAACCAGTTCCATACTTTTCAATTGCTTTAATTGCAGCTTCCTTCACCTTAGGGTGTGCAGTTAAACCCAAATAATTATTTGAACCTGCCATGACCATCTTTCTGCCTTCAATCATTACAACAGGTCCCTCATTCTCCTGTATAGGTCTAAAATAGGGATAAAGCCCTAAAGCTTTTATGTCATCTGCTCTTGTAAAATCGTTACATTTTTGGAATATATCTTTCGTTATACCGTTACTCAACTCTACCCTCCGGGCTTGTATTAAAGTTATGTTAATATTTGTTTAAATTTTGATTAAGATTTAAAATCGTTTTTGAAATTAAATTAAAATATATTAAACTACAAAATTTAATAAATTACATCTAAAGAATATAAATAACGGAAAAATTTAAATACAATGAATAATAAAATTGCAGTTTTAACAGGTGCCAATGGTTTTGTCGGGAGTCATACAGTAGATTATCTCTTAGAGAAGGGGTACAAAGTAAGATGCATTGTAAGAAAATCGAGTGATTTAAAGTGGCTCAAAGGAAAAGATATTGAATTATTTGATTGCGGATTAACAGATTTAGAAGCTATAAAAAAAGTTTTTGAGGGTGCAACTTACATTTTTCACATTGCCGGTACTGTTAAATCTAAAAAACCCGAAGGTTATTTTATTTCTAATGTCGATAATACTAAGATTCTTCTTGAAGCGGCATTGGCAAATAAATCTACCATCAAAAAATTTGTTGTAACAGGGAGTCAAACTTCGGGTGGACCTTCATTTGACGGTGTACCCGTAAAAGAGACAGATATACCCAAACCGATTACAACTTACGGTAAAAGTAAATTAGCTCAAGAAGAGCTTGTATTTAGTTATAAAGATAAATTACCGGTCACTGTTCTTAGATGCCCGGCAATTTATGGAGAAAGAGATACCGAAGTAGGGATATTTTTCCAAACTTATGCAAAAGGATTATTCACAACAATCGGTTTTGACAAAAAAGAGGTGAGCTTGCTTCATGTTTATGATGTTGTAAACGGAATGTATTTGGCAGCCACTTCAAACAAAAGTAACGGTGAACTTTATTATTTAAGTAGCGAAAAAAGTTATACTTGGGATGAAATTGGTGCAACTACTGCAAAGGTTATGGGGAAAAAGGCAGTTCATATTCCCGTACCGCACTTTTTGGTTTACACAATTTCGGCGATAGCTCAGTTTTTTAGCATGTTTAGTTCGCAGGCAGCCACTCTAAATTTAGAAAAAGCGAGAGACTTGGTTCAGAGATATTGGGTGAGCAGTCCTAAAAAAGCTATTAATCAGCTCGGATTCAGACAAACTGTAGGGCTTGAACAAGGCATTAGAACTACGGTTAAATGGTATATCAAAGAAGGTTGGATAAAACTATAATTTGATAGTTTTTATAAAGAACAATTGTTCTCATACTGAAATAAAAATTATAGAATCATTATAAAAAATTAATTTTAGAAATTTGTGAAATACAGGGAGGAGTGTTTAATTATTTTTTGCTCCTTCTTGAATCCAAATCCGTACGCCATCTATTTGATTTTTATTAAGTGGCAGGAAACCTAATGGAGGCATTTGTGATGTACCGCCAAAACCTTCTAATGACCACATTAATCTGCTATTTTGCGGTTCACCCGGAAAAACCATATTTAAATCTTGAGTAGTACTTAAATAACTCGTTAAGCTTAAAGCCGCTGCCCTTGATTGGTCATCATGGCAGCCTGAAAAGGCGCATTTTAACAGCATTACAGGTTGAATATGCTGAGAATAGCTAACATTTTTATCCGGAATTATTACTGCATCAATTTCAGATTGATTGAGAGTATCTTTACATCCGCTTGAAAAAATTGTTATAAATAATATGGTTAAGAGTATTGAGAAGAATTGCTTCAAAAAAAAATCCTTATGATTGTTATCAAATTTAGTTCTTATTTTTTTTCGATAAAAGCTAAAAATTTGTCTTTCTTTTTAGGTGAGAGATTGATTAAATTTTGTTAATGTATATGAGTTGATAATTTCGTGTGATAGATATTACATTAACAGGAGTGTTAAAAGCAATAATAGTATCAAAAAGGTTTTCCTGTCTCGTGAAAATTTAATATCTTAAGAGATAATTAATTAATTTTTTTATTCCAAAAAGAGGTTTTTAATGTGCGGAATCGTAGGGTACATAGGAAGCAACAATTGCGTTCCAGTTATTATTGAGGGACTAAAAAGATTAGAGTACCGCGGGTACGATTCTTCAGGTATCGGAGTTTTAGATCATTCTAAACTAACAGTAATTAAGAGAAAAGGGAAAGTTTCCTTACTTCAAGAAATTGTTGAAAAAGACGGGATGACATCTAATCTCGGTATTGGTCACACACGCTGGGCTACCCATGGTGAGCCAAATGAAATTAATGCGCACCCTCATTTCAATTCAGAAAATTCATTAATAGTGATTCACAACGGTATAATCGAAAACTACCGCACCCTTAAAACCGGTTTGGAAAAATTAGGTTACGAGTTTTTGAGTAAAACAGATACCGAAGTTTTAGCTCACCTTATTGACAGCTTTTTAAAAAGAGGTCACAACCTTTCAAAATCAGTCCGTTTTGCATTAAATGAAGTTGACGGAACATACGGAATTGCCGTTTTATACGCTAAAGAACCCGATAAAATTGTTGTTGCCAGAAAAGGATCTCCGCTTTTACTCGGAATCGGAAACGGTGAAAACTTCATTGCTTCAGATGTTTCAGCCATAATTGCTCATACCAATAATGTTGTTTATTTGGAAGACGGCGAAATTGCTGAAGTTTATACCGACAGGTTTGTAACAAAAACGATAGCCGGTATGCCAATTGACAAATTTGTTGAAGAAGTTTCAATGACTTTAGAAGAGATTGATAAAGGTGGCTACCCCACTTTTATGCTCAAAGAAATAATGGAACAACCCGAATCAGTTCTTAACTCAATTAGAGGTAGATTATTAGAAGAAACCGGCGATATTAAATTGGGTGGTTTAACCGGGTTTGAAGACAGACTTTCGAAAGTTAAAAGGTTTATAATTACTGCATGCGGTACTTCTTGGCATTCTGCTTTAGTCGGTAAATATATGTTCGAACAGTATTTAAGAATCCCGACAGAGGTAGAATATGCTTCAGAATTTAGATACAGAGACCCAATTGTAAGCAGCGATGATGCAGTATTCTTTATTTCTCAATCAGGGGAAACAGCAGATACACTTGCTGCAATGAGAGAAGCAAGATCTAAAGGTGCATTGTGCTTGGGTATTTGTAATGTGGTTGGCAGTACTATTGCCCGTGAAAGTGATGCAGGTGTATATATACACGCAGGTCCGGAGATAGGTGTTGCATCAACAAAAGCATTCACATCGCAATTGATAGTTTTAGCTTTGATAACAGTTCTGTTAGCAAGGCGTAAAAATATGAGTTTGGAAGAAGGGAGAGCGTTAGTTAAGGAATTTAATTCACTTCCCCAAAGAATTCAAGAAATCCTTGATAAAAATAGTGAAATTGAAGAGATAGCAAATCACTATAAAGATGCCGCAAACTTTCTTTATTTAGGACGCGGCTATAATTTCCCCGTTGCTTTAGAGGGGGCATTAAAGTTAAAAGAAATAAGTTACATTCATGCAGAGGGTTATCCCGCTGCTGAGATGAAACACGGTCCTATCGCATTAGTTGACGAAAACATGCCGGTAGTTTTTATTGCGCCAAAAGATTCCACTTACGAAAAAATAGTTTCCAATATTGAGGAAATTAAAGCCCGTAAAGGAAAAACAATTATTATTGCTTCTGATGAAGATTATGATATTGAAAAGCTTGCAGACCATGTTATCAGAGTGCCTAAAACAGCCTCGATTTTAATGCCTGTACTTACTGTTATCCCTCTTCAGTTATTGGCGTATCATATTGCAATGAAAAAAGGTCTTAATGTTGACCAACCGAGAAATCTCGCTAAAAGTGTAACCGTAGAATAAAATGGAGAATGTATGAAACGGAAAAACATATTAATTATGGGAGCCGCAGGTCGTGACTTTCATAACTTTAACACATTTTACAGAAATAATGAAGAATATAATGTTGTGGCTTTCACCGCAACCCAAATACCAAATATAGACGGTAGAAAATATCCCGCTGAATTGGCAGGTAATCTTTACCCTGACGGAATAAAAATATATGATGAATCAGAACTCACTAATTTAATTAAAGATCTTGATGTTCACGAAGTAGTTTTCTCTTACTCTGATGTATCTTTTAATTATGTTATGACTAAAGCTTCAATTGTTAATGCAGCCGGTTGTTCTTTCAGACTTCTCGGTGCTGCCGAAACTATGGTTAAAAGCACAAAACCCGTTGTGGCAGTTGTTGCAGTTAGAACCGGTGCCGGTAAATCTCAAACCTCAAGAAAAGTTGTTGAAGTTCTTAGAGCAGCCGGTAAAAAAGTTGTTTCTGTTAGACATCCTATGCCTTACGGCGATTTAGTTAAACAAAAAGTTCAAAGATTCGCTACCCTTGATGACCTCAAAAAACACGAGTGCACAATTGAAGAAATCGAAGAGTACGAACCACACATTGCTATGGGAAGCGTTATTTATGCAGGTGTTGATTATGAAGCTATTTTAAGAGAAGCCGAAAAAGAAGCAGATGTTATTGTTTGGGATGGCGGTAATAACGATTACCCGTTCTATAAATCAGATGTTATTTTTACTGTTGCTGACCCGCACAGACCCGGACATGAAATCAGTTATCACCCCGGTAATGTGAATCTAAGATTAGCCGATGTAATTATCATCAACAAAATTGAATCTGCTGACCCAAAATCAATTCTCGAAGTTAGAAATAATAGCAGAGCCGCAAATCCTACCGCTCAGATTATCGAAGGTGCTTCACCTATTTCTGTGGAACATCCTGAATTAATTAAAGGCAAGAGAGTTTTGGTTGTTGAAGATGGTCCAACACTAACTCACGGCGAAATGGAATACGGAGCGGGAGTTATTGCTGCTCAATCTTACGGTGCCGCCGAAATTGTTGACCCAAGACCTTTTACTGTTCGTTCAATTACTGATACATACAAAAAATATCCTAAAATTGGCGTTCTTTTACCTGCAATGGGTTACGGCGACGAACAAATGAAAGATTTAGAAACTACTATCAATAACACCGATTGTGATTCTGTTATTATCGGTACACCTATTGATTTAGGTAGAATTCTCAAGATTAATAAACCGTCAACAAGAGTAAAGTATGATTTACAAGAAATTGGCGCAATAACTGTTGAATCAATATTGAGAGAAAAAGGGATTATATGAAAAAAGTTGCCCTTATCGCACTCGGGGGCAATGCTTTAATCAGAGAACATCAAACAGGAACAATAAAAGAGCAAGAGTTTAACGCAAGTTCAACCTGCAAGTTTCTTGTTGATTTTATCTGGAAGGGATACGATATCGTAATTGTTCACGGTAACGGTCCTCAAGTAGGCAACATTTTATTGAAAAACGAGGCGGGGTACGAAAAATTTCGTTTACCCCGCTTTCCGTTAGATGTTTGTGTTGCAGAGTCCCAAGGTCAAATTGGTTATATTCTTATGAAACAGTTGCAAAACTTGCTTTTTGAAAATAATATTTCGAAACAAGTTGTCAACCTTGTTTCCCCCGTTATTGTGTCAAAAGATGACCCCGCATTTAAAAATCCCACAAAACCCGTAGGTCCATTCTTTATAAAAGAAGAAGCCGAGCTTTTAACTAAAAGTAACGGATGGGTCTTTAAAGAAGATGCCAGAAAACGGGGCTGGAGAAGAGTTGTGGCATCACCTGAACCGGTTAAAATTTTTAATTCCGAAGTTGTTAAAGAGCTCTTGAACTTGGGTCATATTGTAATTGCTGCCGGCGGTGGCGGAATTCCGTATGTTCAAGAAAAAGACTCAAAACTTACTGGAGTTGAAGCAGTTATCGATAAAGATTTAGCCGGGGCAGAACTTGCTCTTGAAATTGGCGCCTCCGAATTTTATATCCTCACAGATGTTCCGAAAGTTTATATCAATTTTAGAAAAGAAAATGAATTAGCATTAGATAAAGTTACCGTTGAAGAAGCCGAGAAATATATTGAAGAGGGGCATTTTGGTGAAGGCAGCATGGGTCCAAAAGTTGCTGCTGCCGTTAAATTTATTAAAAAAGGCGGTTCAAAAGCCGTTATTACAGAGGCATCGGAGCTATTAAAAGCAAGCGCCGGTACTCACTTTATTAAAAATTAAAAGGAAATTAGTCATGTCTATTAATATGAAAGGCAAAAGCTTCGTTTCTATTGCAGATATCTGTGAAGAAGAAGCTTGGCAAATATTTGATCTATCAAAATGGTTAAAAATTAAACATTTTACCAATGAAGAACATAAACTCCTTAATGGTAAAACTTTAGGAATGATTTTCTCTAAACCCTCAACAAGAACCAGAATTTCTTTTGAAGCAGGTATTTATCACTTGGGTGGTATCGGTATGTATTTCGGACCAAATGATTTACAATTAAACAGGGGCGAAACTATTGAAGATACGGCTAAAGTTCTATCCCGTTATCTAGACGGAATTATGATTAGAACTTTCTCGCATCAGGATGTTGTTGATTTGGCTACTTATGGTTCTATCCCCGTAATTAACGGACTTACTGATTTGCTCCACCCCTGTCAAGTAATGGCTGATTTGTTTACTATCTGGGAAAAGAGAAGAGTACTTAAAGGATTAAAACTGGCTTATATCGGCGACGGTAACAACATGGCTCATAGCTTATTACACGGTTGTTCATTGGTCGGTATGGATGTTTTTATCGCTTCTCCACGCGGGTATGAACCACAGGAAGAGATTGTAAATAATGCTTTGAGACACGCAAATGCGCACGGCTCTAAAGTAGTTATAACTAATGATCCTGTTGAAGCTGTTAAAGATGCCGATATTATTTATACCGATGTTTGGGCAAGTATGGGGCAAGAAAAAGAAGCCGCTGAACGCAACGCCCGTTTCCAAGGATTCCAAGTTAATGATGAACTTGTTTCTCACGCCAAGAGAGATTATCTATTCATGCACTGCTTACCTGCTCACAGAGAAGAAGAAGTAACAAATAGTGTAATTAATTCGGCTAATTCAATAGTTTTTGACGAAGCCGAAAATAGAATGCATGTACAAAAAGCAATCATGGCTCTTTTAATGCAATAAAATCTTATTTCTGCCCGTTAATAATTAATTTTAACGGGCAGAATAAATTTCTTTAACTTTTCAACTTCTCCTTTCATTCCTCAAGATAAAAAAATATTTCTGTTAAACACCTGCACTATTACATTCAAATGAATGAAATTTTTATCAAAACACCAGTCAAAGAGGATTTTACTTTACTTTGAACTAACAGCAACAAAAAAGGGCTGCCCATTATTCATGAACAGCCCTAATAAACGAATAATTTTACCCTATTATTTTAACAGAGTCATTTTACGCAATTGGTTAAAGACTTCGTTTCCTTGAGAATCACGGGCAGACATCCTGTAGATGTAATTACCTGAGCTAAGTCCGTATTTTTGAGTCGAAATTTCAAAAGAGTGGAAACCTGACACAAAAGAACCTGAAATCAATGTAGCAACTTTACTTCCGAGAATATCGAAAAGTTCTACTGTTACATTTGATTCAATAGGAAGTGAGAAATCAACTTTGGTTGACGGATTAAAAGGATTAGGATAATTCTGAGAAATTGAGAAATCAACCGGAGTTCCTACTTGAACCTCTTCGGAAAGATTATAATAGGTGAATGAACCATCATAATCAATTTGTTTTAGTCTGTATTGATATTTACCGGCATTGAGGTTATTATCAGTAAAAGAATAGGTGCTAGCTTCTAAGGTTGTTCCTGCACCTTTAACGAATGAGATAGTAGCAAAGTTTATGTTGTCGTTACTTCTTTGAATTTCAAATCCGTTATTATTCTTTTCGGTAGCAGTTGACCAAGTTAAAGTAACATCTCTATCGATAACCGAAGCAGCAAATGAAGTAAGCTCAACCGGGATTTCGGTTTCTGCCTCGTCTGCTCCGCGGTATGGGTGTGTAGTTGATCTTTGCTGACCATCTATATCAATCAGAACTTCAGCTATTGGAGTACCGGTAAGATCTGCATCACCTATTGAAGAGCCTGTTAAATGCAAATCAGTGGGAGAAACGAACTCAACAGTTTTGAATATTGTATTTTGCTCATTTGGCATTGCAGCAGTTTTATACTGTGCTAAGTCATTATAAATTGTAGTTCCCCAACCTGCATGGAAAGAATTTGGATCTCCCGATGCATGTCCTACATTATAATCTGCATTTATTGTACCAAGAATATTATTTATAAAATAACCGGTATGAAATACTCCCGTTGCACCCCCGGTTCTGGTATTGATCATGATATTATTTTTCATATTCAAAGTCAAATCAACTGATGATGCTGTTTTCACAAACCCTGAAGATACAACCGCATTTGCCGTACCACCTGTGTGTGTTCCGCCAATATTTATAGAGTTATAGTGAAAGTTAAATGTATGAGCACTTGTGCCAGAAACTGAAACTCCATAATATGATGTAATAGCACCTGTGAGTGTTGATGTTAATGAGACAAAATTGTTGTAAATATTATATACTGCATTAGCAGCTGCAGTAACCGTAATACCCCTAGGAGTGATCCCTGTGGCTGAAGAAGAAAGAATAGTGTGTATTTTATTCCTTGTGATAGTGATTGATGTTAAACCGGAACCAAGGTTTAAACCGGCAGGGTTGGTTACAGCATAACCTTGAGTCATGTAAATATGATTTGCGTCAATAATTAAATTTCCTGATGCTGCTAAAGTCCAAATACCTGCAAAACCCCAGCCAAAGATTTCATTGTACTCTATAATATTATCAGTATTTGGATTTGCAGCAGTTCCGCTTAGAGCAATACCGCTTCTGCCACCTTCAATTTTGTTTTTTGAAATAAGATTATTGGAGTTACCGGAAACATTTGCAGTAGAAACACCAAAAAATATTGCTCTTGGTCCTGATGTTGATTGAGTATTGTTTTTAATGTGCAAGTATCTTAGTGAATTATTTGTAGCACCATTCAATAACCAAAAAGTATGAGAATTAGTACCTGTTGATGCAAGGTTCTCAATAATCCAATTATAAGTTGAACCTACTCCGCCGGCTCTACCGTCAAAAATTAAAAAGTCTGCATCATCTAAAGCAAAAAGTCCTGCAGTTGAACTACCTGAATTTGTTACAGTTGTAACTCCTGCAGCCGGTCTGATTGTGATAGAATTTGCCGCACTTGTTCCCTCTTTTAATCCAAATATAAGGGGATATGTTTCTTCTGTTCCGGTGTAATCTGCTGTTAATTCAATAATATAAGCCTGAGTTACTGTAGCAGGAATAGCACTATAAGCAGCTAATATCGTATTGTGTGAGGTCTGTCTCTTATACACATCT
>JACSRR010000371.1 GCA_014879635.1 Ignavibacteriaceae bacterium
AGATGTGTATAAGAGACAGATTGTAAATAAGCCATTTACTTTTATCGTGAAAATCAGCTTCTTTCTGCGGGTGAATATTTGCCCAGTATGTTAATATACCGGGTTTCATTTCTAATACTAATACTGGATTAAGTAAGATGGATTTACCGGTATAAGGGAGATTTTCTAGAGCAAAACTAAAATGAAAATTTATAGAGTCAGGCAATTTCTTAAATGAAAAATCCGGCTCGGAAAACTCTACTTCATTTATTCCGCTTCTATAATATCTATTAATAAAGCAGTTCCAGTACCCTTCAGGAGAGAAATTAAATTCGTGATAAGTTTCTGTTTCCGGTTCGGAAATAAACAATTCGAAGCAAGTTGAATTCCAGAGGCCGGTTTCCCTTGATATTAATTCAAATTTTTCAGGAAAAACAATTTCATCAATAGCACCGGTTATTCTAAAACTAAGGGTAAAAATCCCTTTTCCCACAATTATCTTAGCAACAGGGAAAATGTTTAGCGGATACACTTCGTTAAATGGTTTTAATTTTATAGTGATATTGATCTCAATATTAAGGTAATAAAAAATTTAGCGTTCTATTCAAGATACTCAATTATAATTTCGCCGTTATCTGTTTTTATAATGAGTTTCTTCAAATTTATTTTTAAGTTAGAGTCTAACAATAATTGTAATTGTTCCGGAATAGGGAGTGAGTTTACAATGCCTTCTTTGGTAACTAAGACAAATTCGCCTGCTTTTAAAATAGAGGATTGTTTAACGCCTTGAAGGGCATTTATCAAAATTTCTCCCGACTTCAGAGCAACAATTGTTGTATCGCCCTGAGTTATTATCTGACCGGCAGTTCCTCTTATTGCAGCAATAAGTTGGGGAGTAGTGAATTTAAAATCTTCGACTTCTTGTTTTTCAATATTAAATCCGATAACCCCTTTCTCGACATTAATAATTTCGGGTACTCCTTTTTTATTCACTTCAGTACCTATGAGGATAGTTGAGTTTTCTCTTACAGTAAGAACAGAATTATCGGTAAATTTAACTAACGCTAAAGATTTGTTGCCTGTTTTTAATGCATCCGAAAGTTTCAAAGTCTGACCGTTTTTAGCTTTAGCCCAGTTATTATCTCCCGCTTTAGTGTGAACATCATTCACTACCTTAGTAATAACGGCAACCGTTTTTGAATCAAACAAATTTCCCTGAAAGAGCGAGATAAAAATAAAGGAGGCTAAAATAATGCACTTTTTCATTTAATTGCCTTGAGAAATAAACGGGAAGGAGAAATTAAACAAATCTTTATATCCGCTCATTGAACTGTTTGATTTTATCAGTTTAAGAATAATTTCTATTGCTTCATATTTTGATAACGGTTTCCCGGTTTCATCAAAAAGTTCGTAAACTGCAAAATTTGATATGATAATATCTTTAGCGGTTGAAGTAACATTTTTTGCATCTAACGAATTGGTTAATGATCTAATCGCTTCTTTTAGAGCTTCGTCTTCAGAAGAAAAAACTAAAAATGAGACTGGCTCCGCAAACAATATTTCGCCGCCACTCTGACCCGGTAAAGCAGCTGCAACTCTAACCACTAATTTCATCCCTTCTTTTATTCTTCCGGTCAACAAATCATTCAAGTTAATAGAATTTGAATTACTTGCACTATATTTGTTTAATAACATTTCTCCCGAGTTTAGTGCTTCAATATCTGACCGGTGCCCCTGTTTTACTTGGGCTAAATCAATAGAATAATTTGTTACACCGGGTACAGATTCCCAAGAAATTGTTAAATCAGAAATTGCTATAACAGAGTTATTTTGTGGGTAAAGAATCGAAAAGGATTGAGATTGGTTGAGGAAAACTATTTCTTTTTCATCTTCACCTATGATATTTCCCAAATTATCTTTCACGCTTATTTTTAGAAGGTATGAGCCCGTAGCCTGCCCACGCTGTAAATTTTTGTTTATAATTTCGTTATCAGAATACTCTGATTCAATACCTAAGTTTCTTGTTATTTCGGTGTTATAAAAATCTTGCGGAGTAAATAATTTTGTTGTGAATTGATATAAAAAAACAAAATTTCCCTTACCTGGTTCTTTCCAAGATAAGTTAAATTCGGCAAATACTTTTTCTGCTTGAGAAGTGATATATACGCGATAAACGGGAGAAGATTTTGAATATTCAGACAAAGAAACAAAAGAACCAAC
>JACSRR010000042.1 GCA_014879635.1 Ignavibacteriaceae bacterium
GAGATGTGTATAAGAGACAGAAATGGAATCAAGCAATATATTCGACAAAATAATTCAAAGGAGGAGATCGAACCGATTTTTTGACAAAAAGGTCCAGGTCCCCGATGAAGTAATTCAAAAGAGCCTCGAAAGGGCTATCCTCGCTCCCAATAGCAGCAATATGCAACTGTGGGAATTCTACTGGATAAAATCCGAGGAGATGCTGTCAAAATTCTCCCCTATTTGCCTCGATCAACCTGCAGCAAAAACAGCTAAACACCTTGTGGTTTTCGTGACCAGACGCGACCTCTGGAAAAAAAGAGCTGACTGGAATTATAAACTGATTAAAGAAAATGTGGTAGGAGAACCTTCAAAAGCACTTACATCAGGCATGGATTATTACAAAAAAATAATGCCGCTGGCATACAGAACCGATTTTTTTGGACTTTTTTCATTTGTCAGAATAGTTCTTGGCTTTTTTATGGGGCTTAGGAAACCATTTGTGCGAATCGGAGGAAAATCAAATATCAGGATAGTTGCCCATAAATCCTGCGCTCTGGCTGCCCAGACTTTTATGCTATCGATTGCTGCTGAAGACTTTGACTCTTGCCCTATGGAAGGACTCGATGCTGTCAGGGCAAAAAAGGCCTTAAACCTACCCTCAGGAGCAGAGATCAATATGATAATAGCCGTTGGCAAAGGAACCGAAGCAGGGATATGGGGACCGAGAAAAAGAGTACCTTATGAAGATGTGGTTTTTGTGAGGTAGGATTAGTTTTTTTGATTTTTTCAAAATATTTTTGTAGAAATCATTTTTCTTAGTAGGAATTAGCTTTTAGGAAATAAAGACCCGAGGCATATCCGCCGGCATTCCAATTAAACTGGTATTGACCCTGATACACACCGTAAAAAGCCCTGCTTTCAACTCTTTCGCCTAAGGAGTTATAAATATCAAAACGAACATCTCCGGGTGAAGAAACAGAATAAACTATACCTGTTGAAGGATTAAAAGGATTGGGAAAATTTTGCGAGAGTACAAAATCTGACGGTAAATTATCATCTTTCACGCTTGTAGTAACCACAGGAATAATAACCTTTACAATCACAGGGATATGGTCGGCAGCATTATGAAGTGCATCTGCAATTTCTTGTCCTACCGCTGTATTAGGAGGTCTATTAATTGAATCATTGTAGTGGAGACCGTCATTCCCGTACGCAACGGTAGAGTTAGGAACATAAGTAATACCGCCGGGTTCAAAAACTGATTTCGAAAAAAGGATCATATCAAACCGGTCATCCATTCCGCCTGTTGAACCGCCGCCAAATGAGCGGGTACGAGGGGATTGTGTGTGATAAATAGCATAAATCTGCGAGTTCCATGTTCCGGGCATATTTAACGGGTCGTAAAAATGGCCTTCAACATCAGGCATTATTTGCTTTAGTTTTATATACGCTTGTTCATTGGCAGTATAAATATTAAAATCGCCCAATACAAAAAACGGAGTACCCGGAGCGAGTGCATTTGTAAACTTTCTTAATGAGTCAACTTCTCTTGCTCTTTGTTGCTGGTCTGATGTAGAATTACTAGCTTTTAGATGCAAGCTTATTAATAACAGTGTGTCTCCTGTTTCAATATACTTTAAATAAAAAGCGTTGATATCTCTTAAACTTGTTTTAATTACGCGGTTTTCTAAAAATTGAAATTTTGAAGTTTTGAAGAAAATGGCGTTATCCGTATCGGGACCATCTATAAAAACTCCTGCAGTGTAAGTTGTGCTATCAAAATTTAGAACAAAATTTAGAAAACTAACCACACCTGCTTGTGATTGCATCTCTTGTAATGCCACAATATCCGGATTTGCGGTATTAACTGCTAATCTAAACGAAGGGTTTCTCTGCGAACCGGTAGTACCGGGGTAATTTAAAATATTGTAACTCATTATTGAAACGGTATCGTAGGTCTGGCTAAATACCGTAACGGCAAATAAAAAATAGATTGAAAGTAGTTTTGACATCTGTTTTAATTTTGTTAGTAAAATACAAATTTAACAAAAAAGTTTAATATTAAATTAAATATCGGATTTTGTGGGGTTGTAATAACTTTTTTAGCAATTAACGAGCCAATATGATTAAAAAGTGGGGGGAAAACCTTTTTTAATATGCGACCACCTCCGGGGTCGAACAAATCTGAATTTCTTTTTTACTACAAATATATGACACCTCCGGCGTCAAAAAGTAAAATGTATTT
>JACSRR010000149.1 GCA_014879635.1 Ignavibacteriaceae bacterium
TATACAAGTTATTTTTGAAAAAGTCAATAGAAGACAGTAATCGTGAACGGGTTGGGTCGGGAGTAAAGGGGGAAGTAAAGCGAAATGCAGTTGACGAGTGAACAGTATTCCTGACCTAGTTGAAACCAAACTCCAAAACCTAAATATTTTGTGTCAATGAAAACCAGGTAAGTATAGTTTTCAAATAGTTTATTAAATTATGCGCAAAATTCTCTTTTTGACCTAATCTCAATCTTTACGCTATATAAAAATTCGTTTAAAATTTAATTCTCAAATTGTTTAGACATATATTATAGTAAATTGCTTCTTTACTCGCCCGGAGATTCGTAATCTTAATATTTGAACATGTTTGATCACTCTTCTTCTTGTTCAGATTATTCAAACTTTATGCTTAAAATTTTTGCCACCTAAAAATCAGGTGAACCGTTAAATCTGATCTTATTTAACTAAAGTATTCAAAAATCTTCGCACAGTTTTTCGAAAATTTCTACATCTTCCCGGTTTGTAATCTTAAAATTGAATACCGAACCCTCAACTATTTCAAAATCGAACCCATATTTTAGCATAAGAGAAGATTCATCCGTTCCGTAAAAATTTTCTTTATAAGCTCTCTCAAACGCCGTTAGTAAATCACTAAGCCGGAACACCTGAGGTGTTTGTACAAGTGAAAAGTTTCTCCTGTCAGGATATTTTTTAACACCCTCTACATTTTGAAGAAGAGTATCCCTTGCATTCAAACAAACTAATGCACCGCCAGTTTTTTTTGCAGTTACTATTGATTTATCAATTACACTAACAGTGATTAACGCCCTTGCTGCATCGTGTACCGCAACTATTGTGTCGGGTTGATAATTTGAAATACTTTTTAAACCGTTGTAAACCGAATCTTGCCTTTCTTTTCCCCCTTCAATAATTTTAGTTATTTTGTTAAAACCGAACTGAGATTTAATTTTTTCGGTTATTTCAAAACCCGATTCACTTGTTACTACTACAATTTCATCTATTAGTTCTGACCTTTGAAATTGATTTAGAGTGTATGCTAATATTTCCTTCCCTTTTATTTTCAGAAATTGCTTAGGAATAACAAAACCGGCACGAGTACCCGTACCGGCTGAGGGAATAATAGCAACTGTTCTCATAAAATGAGCATTGCATCGCCATAGCTTAAAAACCGGTAGTTTTCTTTTGCCGCGGCTTTATAAGCTTTCATTACTATTTCTGTCTCTGCAAATGCACAAACCAACATTAAAAGTGTTGATTGAGGAACATGAAAATTAGTTATCATCGATTTAACCACTCTGAATGAATAGCTGGGGAATATAAATTTATCAGTCCAATTTTTGTTTGGACGAACAAACCCTTCGGCTGTAACCGATGTTTCTAACGCTCTAACTGTGCTTGTTCCTACTGCAACTACATTTCCGCCCGCATGAATAGCTTTATTTATTATCTCTGCTGATTCAGGAGTGATTTCAAAAAATTCTGAATCCATTCTATGTTTGGTTAAATCTTCAACCTCTACGGGACGAAAAGTACCTAAACCGATATGCAAAGTAACCGGTGCTATTTGAACGCCTTTATCTTTCAATTTTTGCAATAATTCGGGGGTAAAGTGCAATCCTGCTGTAGGTGCAGCTACCGAACCGTCATTTTTTGCATAAACTGTTTGATAATATTCTTTATCCTTTGGCTCGGGATCTCTTTTGATGTATGGTGGTAACGGTGTATTACCAATATTTTCAACAGCTTGGTAAATATTTCCGTTTTGATTAAACTTAACCGTCCTTCCTCTTGAAGTAGTGTTATCTATTACTTCACACCACAAAGTATCTGAAAAATAAATTTTATTTCCGATTCTTACTTTTCTTGCAGGGTCAACAATTACATCCCAAATTGCATCTTTGTGGTTCAATTCTCTTAACAGAAAAACTTCAATTTTAGCTTGAGTTTTTTCCTTGTTGCCAAAAAGACGGGCTTGAAAAACGCGTGATTCGTTAACAACAACAACATCGCCCTTATGAAAATAATCAGCCACATCTTTGAAAGTTTTGTGATCTATTGAGTTATTTTCCCTGTTTAAAACTAATAAACGAGCTTCATCACGCTTGTCTAAGGGATATTCGGCAATTTGTTTTTTCTGCAGATTATAATTAAAATCTGATAATTTCATTACTTTTCCTTAATGCTTTTAATTACTAAATAAAAAACCGGCAGATAATTGAGAATCCCGGAAGTTGTTAAAAACCTCCGGGATAAAATTATAACTGTTTTCTATTCGAAGATATATTAGTTATTTTTTAGATTTTTTCTCTTTACCTGATTTTTTAGATTTTGAATCTTTCTCTTTTTTGAGTGATTCTCTAAGTACCGCTTGAGCTGCAGCAAATCTTGCTATCGGCACTCTGTAAGGTGAACAGCTTACATAGTCTAATCCTGTTCTATAGCAGAATTCTACTGATTTTGGCTCACCGCCGTGCTCACCACAAATACCGACTTTCAAATTAGGTTTTACTGATCTGCCTCTCTCGGTTCCTATTTTAACCAACTCGCCTACGCCTTCTTGGTCAATAGATTCGAAAGGATCAACCGGTAATATTTCGTTTTCAACATATACAGGTAAGAACATTCCTGCATCATCTCTCGATAATCCGAAAGTTGTTTGAGTTAAATCGTTAGTACCGAATGAGAAGAATTCTGCAACTTCTGCAATTTGGTTAGCAGTTAAAGCAGCTCTCGGTAATTCAATCATTGTACCAACAAGATATTTAACTTTAAGTTTTTGTTCTGCAAATACTTCTTCAGCAACTCTGCGAACAATTTTTTCTTGAAGTTTTAACTCGTTAACATGTCCTACTAATGGGATCATGATTTCGGGGAAAACATTTTTACCTGATTTTTTAACTTCACAGGCAGCTTCAAAGATTGCTCTTGCTTGCATTTCGGTAATTTCAGGATAGAGAACGCCTAATCTACAGCCTCTGAATCCTAACATCGGGTTCATTTCGTGCAGACTTGAAATTTTCTCTTCCACTTTTTTAACCGAAATGCCGAGTGCTTGAGCTAATTCTTTGATATCTTCTTTCTTTTGGGGTAAAAATTCGTGCAACGGCGGATCTAAGGTTCTAACTGTAACCGGTTTGCCTTCCATTACTTCAAATATACCTCTGAAATCTTCTCTTTGGAACGGAAGCAACTCAGCTAAAGCAGCTTTTCTTTCTTCAACTGTATCCGAAAGAATCATTTTTCTTACTGAAAGAATTCTATTTCCTTCAAAGAACATGTGTTCTGTGCGGCACAATCCGATACCTTCAGCACCAAATTGAATTGCGTTGTATGATTGGTCGGGTTGATCTGCATTAGTTCTAATTCCTAAGGTTCTGTATTTATCAGCCCATTTCATAAGTTGTTCGTATATTTTATAAGTAGGGGAATCTTCGGGATTTCTAGTCTTATTGATCAAAACTTCAACAACTTCTGAAGGAAGAGTGTTAACTTTACCGGAGAAAACTTCACCTGTTGAACCGTCAATGGAGATAAAATCTCCTTCTTTAAGAACAACATCGTTTCTGCCTTCAACTTTCATTGTACCGGCATCATAATCAATTTTTAGTTTTCCTGCTCCCGCAACGCATACTTTACCCATCTGACGGGCAACTAATGCTGCGTGTGAAGTCATACCACCTTTTGCAGTAAGAATACCTTCCGAAGCGTTCATACCTTTGATATCTTCGGGTGAAGTTTCGTTTCTCACCAAAATTACAGGCTTACCTTCTTTAGCCATTATCTCGGCATCTTGGGCGCTAAAAGCAATTACGCCTGTAGCAGCACCGGGACCGGCATTTAAGCCTTTGGTTAGAAGGAGACCGGTTTCTTTAGCTTTTTTAATTTCTGACGGGTCAAAAATTGGTCTTAAAAGCTGATTTAATTGGTTAGGGTCAACTCTCATTACAGCTTCTTCTTTTGTAATTAAGCGTTGCTTTACCATTTCAACTGCAATTCTTGCTGCAGCCATACCGGTTCTTTTACCAACGCGGCACTGTAACATCCAAAGTTTACCTTGTTGAATTGTAAACTCTACATCTAACATATCTCTGTAGTGTTTTTCGAGTCTTAATCTAATTTCGTCAAGTTCTTTGTAGAGTTTCGGTTTAGCTTTGTTAAGTTCTGAAATAGGGAAAGGAGTTCTGATACCGGCAACAACATCTTCGCCTTGAGCATTAAATAAATACTCGCCGTAAAACAGATTTTCGCCTGTTGCGGGGTCTCTTGTAAAAGCCACGCCGGTACCTGAGTCTTCACCCATGTTACCGAATACCATTGCTTGAACATTAACTGCGGTACCCCATTCTTCGGGTATATTGTTTAATTTTCTGTAAGTGTTAGCTCTATCATTCATCCAAGAACTGAAAACAGCACCTACAGCGCCCCAAAGTTGTTCTTCGGGATTATCGGGGAAATCATTTCCGGTTTTATCTTTAATGGCTTTTTTGAATCTTGCAACCAAGTCTTTCAAATCATCGGCGGTTAATTCGGTATCAAACTCAACGCCTTTCTCTTTTTTCTTATCATCAATAATAACTTCAAAAGGGTCATGCTCATGTTTGTGAACAGGTTTTAAACCTAACACAACATCACCGTACATCTGAACAAATCTTCTGTAAGAATCATAAGCAAATCTTTCGTTACCGGTTGCAGCAATAAGCGCTTTAACAGTAGTATCATTTAAACCGAGATTTAGAACAGTATCCATCATTCCGGGCATTGAAGCTCTTGCACCTGAACGGATTGAGAGTAAAAGTGGGTTTTTGGTGTCACCAAATTTCATTCCCATCACTTTTTCAACTCGTTTTAATGCTTCGTTAACCTGTTTTTTTAGAACTTCAGGGTAAGTTCTTTTATTTGCGTAATAGTAAGTACACACTTCCGTAGAAATTGTGAAACCTGCAGGAACAGGCATTTTGATATTTACCATCTCGGCAAGGTTTGCACCTTTTCCACCGAGAAGATTCTTCATCTCTGCTTTTCCTTCAGCTTCGTTACCGCCAAAAAAATAAACATACTTATCGTTTTTTTTAGCCATTTGAGCCTCCTAATGAGATTTGTCTTTTATTTATAGTATTCATCATTCTTAATGTGAGTTAGTTAATTTTAGCTTCTAATAACGAACTTAAAATTAAGTTATTAAATTCGTCTTCTTTTTCAAAACGCATCCTAATCTTCAAATAGTAAATATCAATATCATCTAACTGCTTAGAAAAACGGGCTAGTTTAACTGCATCTTTATGTGTGGTTATAACTGAATTTGCATTTGTTTCGTAAAAGAGTTTTCTGATTTGTTCTACTTCTTTGATAGTATAGTTTTTGTGGTCTATAAAAATAATCTTTGCCGATGTATCTATTTTTACATCTTGCAGACCTTTGAGAAATGAATGTGGGTTAGCAATTCCGCTTACAACAATTGATTTCTGACCGTAAAAGTCACTTATTTGGTAATATTCGTCTGTCTTAATGTCTATAAAGCCCATAACTTCATAGTAAGAATAAAAAATATTTGCATTTACAAATTTACTACAAAGTTGGGCGGTTAGTTCTTTTTTTTCTGAAAATTTTCGATTTATTATTACAATATCTGCTCTTTTCATTGATTTGAAGCCTTCACGCATGTTTCCCGTGGGTAAAACCAACCTTCTCAGCGGATTTTCTTCTACCAAAAATCTCTGAGGAAAAATCAGTATATCAAGATTTCTCTTCAACCACCGGTGTTGAAAGGCATCGTCTAAAACAATTGATGATACTTTCGAATCTTCTAAAAACTTAATTGCACCCTCAACTCTTTTTTCACACACTGCTGCCGGTACACTACACTCTTGCACCGTTTGATAAATTTCGTCTCCGCAGTCTTCTACTTCTCTAAGAAAATTAGTACCGTCAGATACATAAATGTAACCCTTAGTTCTTCTCCCGTAACCCCTGCTCAAAATTCCCGGATTAAATCCCGAACTTTTTAACAAATTTGAGATGTAAATTGTTAGCGGAGTTTTTCCCGAACCGCCAACAGTTAAATTCCCTACTGAAATAACCGGAACATTAACCGGTGTTTGTTTGAGTAACCCTTTATCGAAAAGAAAATTTCTAATATTCACCGCTAACAGGTAAAAAGGAACAAAAACTATCAAAACAACTCTCAGAGCATCTAATAACTTCATATTATAGACAATGCCCGGTTAGTTAATTCATTCATATTTTCTTCAAGTTTAAGTAACTCATTATTGATTTCCTCCCGCGTTTTGCTATCGTCACCTGTGAATGGCTTAGAGAATACAATACCCACGGTAGTAAACGGATAAGGGACTTCAAATTTATCCCAACTTTTAAGTATTTTAGATTTTTTTATTGCAACTCCCATCAGTACAACCTCGGTTGAAGTTCTAAGTGAGGCAACATAAGCTCCGGCTTTCATTTTTAGTGCAGGACCTCTTGGTCCGTCAGGTGTTAAAGCAACAGAATCTCCCTCATTTATCAAGGAAACTAACTGAGCAAGTGCTTCCTTGCCTCCTTGTGATGATGAGCCCCTCACTACTTTGTATCCCCATTTTGTTAGTAGATTTGAGAGTAAATCGCCGTCTTTACTCATACTGATTAAAGCAGCAAATCCTTTGTTTCTAAAATAATACCAAGGAACTAACATTGTTCCGTGCCAAAAAGCAGTTATATATTTTTTGTCCGGACTCATATTTTCATTGTTAATCACTCTAATTTTCAAAGTTTTGCACAGCAGAGTTAACAATACCGGTAACAGTATAAAACCCAATATGTACAAAACCTTCTTTTTCAATTTATTTTAGCCCTTCCGAAATAATTTTTGCTGCAGTTTCGGAGGGGGTACTGCTCCCAAATTGCTCTATAATCTCTAGATACTTATTTTTAATTCTTTCAATTTTGTTATTGTCGTCTAATAATTCTGCTGCTGTAGAAAAGATCTTTTCGGGATTCGCGTCGTTTTGTATTAGTTCGGGTACTGTGTTTTCACCGCTCAATATATTTATCATTCCGATATTTTTTACCTGGATAACACTTTTACCGATAAAATATGTAATAGGTGAAGTTTTATACACAATTATTACGGGTAAACCCAGAAAAGCTGATTCAACGGTTGTGGTTCCTGATTTAACCAATCCGAATTTTGAATATCTCTTTATCTCAAAGTTGTTTCCTTTGATTACCGTAAATTTGCTATTGGGAGAAAGAGTTTTAAATATTCCGGAATCGATTGTATTTGCGCAACCTACAACAATCTGCATATCATATTTTTCGGCTATTTTAACTGCAGCTTCAATTAGCGGGGGAAAAATGAGCGAAACCTCATGTTCCCTGCTACCCGGAAGAACAGCGAGAATCTCTTTTTCGGTGTCTAAATTATACTTTGAACAAAACTCTTCTTTTGAAATAAATTCATAGTTTTTAATTCTTTCTAAAAGCGGATGCCCCACATAGGTAGCTTTTACACCCCTCTCAATATAATAATCTTGCTCAAAGGGGAAAACAACCAACATTTCATCAATGAGTTTCTTAACTTTTTTAACTCTACCGCTCCCCCATGCCCACAATTGCGGAGAGATGTAGTAAAAAATTTTAACACCCTCTTTTTTGAGTTTTTTGGCAATATTCAAATTAAACCCGGGATAATCGATTAAAATTGCGTTTTGGATTTTATTCTTTCTGACATATTCAAGGATATTATCTCTAACTTTGGTAATGTACGGAAGGTGCTTAATAACCTCAAAAAAACCTAAGAAATTAAAATCTTTGATGTGATAAATAAGGTTTACACCTGATTCTCTCATCAAATCACCGCCAATGCCGGAAATTTTTAATCCGGGATTAATTTTGAAAATAGAATTAACAAGCGCCGAACCGTGCAAATCACCGCTTGACTCGCCTGCTATTATTAATATTTCTTTAGAAGTGTTCAAAAGGGATAAAAATATTTTACAATAAGAATGATAGCAACTAAAATAATTGCCTGTAGCGTCCTTTTTTCTGAGCGCAAACCTGCTGCCGGGTTATAACCGGGCTGTTCGATACCGGGATTTTTGTACGGTGTTAACCTCGGGATAAAAGCGGGAACAGATTTACAATAATTTTCATAGTCCCTCCCGAATCGTACTTTTAAATAAGCTTCTTCGGCTTGTACAATAAAATAATACTGAAAAAAGAAGTAAAGCATCGCAAAAATTTGAAGGTACGGGGAAAGTGCTAACGAAGCTACACCAAAACCGAAGTATATTAAAATATTCCCGAGATAAAGAGGGTTTCTCAAGAAAGCGAAAGCACCGCTTACAACCAAGTATGTTCCTCCGGTACGGTCTGTAGTGCGGGTTTCACTGCCTGCTCTGCTAACACCTCCGAACCTGAAAAGCTCGCCAGCAATAACAATTAAAAACCCGGTTATTAAACTCCAAATTTCCGGTTTACCAAAAATTATCATAACAATTAGAAACGGAACAGGGGTGTAACTACGAATAGAGAATAGAAATTTTGAAAGATTTGATGAGGTGTTATTTTCTGTTGACAAAATACTCTCGCTTTTTAACCTGATTGATAAACTTGTTTTCTTTTAATAGCCGGTCTATGTTTTTTCCTCAGCCTGTTTCTGTTAATTAAACTTTCAACAACCTTTTTTACATCTGAAAAATTTTTGAAAGGGTGATAATCAATTCCGTTTTTTTCACAATGACGGGCTAATTGATCTTTGGCGAAAACAGAATCACAAAATTCGGCGGGACAAAAATCTGAACCGCCATTCCCGATATAAATTGTATATTCATCATCACCACTCAAATCAAGAACTCTGTTTCTTTTACAATGAGCGCACTTTTGGCATTCTTCATCTGTCAAAGAAAAATTAACTTCCCAATTAACTCCGTTAAAGTTTAGTTGATTTGAGAAATAATTTACATTCTCTAAATTGTATTTCTTTAGTAATTGCTCAATATAAAATGAAAACCCGTCACTTAAAATAAAAAACTCGATTTCATTTTGTGTTAAAAAACGGGCAAAATCTTCAAAATATGGGTCTAAATCAAAACTACCGGTAAAATTCATAATTTCTGAAAGATCGTTAGTTCTTAAAGTTTTAATAAGTTCAAACCATGTTTCCCTGGCGTTAATTTCTCCGTTCCGGTATAAGCTTATTATCTCATTAACTCTATTTTCTTCACCATATTCGATAAACAAAGATGCACCTACATCTTTAACTGCAATTGTGCCGTCAAAATCAATAAAAACTTTAATTTTTGCAGTATCTACCGGCATTATTTTGCTAAAATCATTTTTTTAACCTCAACAAAATCACCAAAAGTAAATCTGTAAAAATATACTCCCGTGCTCAATCCTGAATTCTGAAACTCATAAGAATTTAATCCGGCAGAATTATGTGTAATTGATTCCTCTTTTACCAACTCAAATTTTGAGTTATAAAATTCAAATTTAACAGTTCCCTTAGTGGGTATATTGTAGTTTATTACGGTTTTATCTTTGAATGGATTAGGTATATTTTGCAATACAAACGGTTCGGAAACATTAACCGATTGATAAACTACGGTTGTTGTTTTACGGGTGATAACTTGGTCTTTGTTGTCTAAAATCGAGATTCTATAGTTAATATTTCCTTCAAATTTTGGCGAATCGTAATACTCATATAAACTATTTAATACCGGATCAGCAGCTATAAAATCGAGCAAGACCCACGCAGAATCTCTTTCGTTTTTATCTAATCTTTCAATTCTATACCCCTTAACACCTATTTCATTAACAACTTCCCAATATAGTTTTACCTCGCTACCGGTGAGTATTCCTCTAAATTCCGGAATGGAAGGCACAAAAGTTTTATTTCCGAGTATTCTTTGACCGTATATTCCGTTAAAATCTTTGTTCGCTTCTTTAAAAACGGCAATAACACCCTCTTTTCCGTCAAATTGCGAAGTTAAATAACTTTTTTCCGGGTTTTCTGAGAATGAGACGGGAATAGCGAGAGAATCCCACAGCAGTTTACCTCTTGAATCAAATCTCTGTGCGTAAATTTTCGAAGAATTTCCGCCATCTCTTTTATCCAACCAAACTACAAACACACCTCCTTTTGCATCAGCTGAAATAGAAGGACTGAACTGTTCGCGTTCAAAAATACCTACCGAAATTCCCATTCTATCCCATAAAGGTTTCCCTTCGTTGTTAAATTTCTGAAGGTAAATATTTGCATCGTTGTTTTCTAAGTTTACCCACGCAAGAACAACATTCCCGTCGGAAGTTTTAACCGAAGCGGGATTATAATTAATTCCTCTTGTTAGGGTTGCTCTCAAAGAGGCACCGTCTAAAACCGGTTTTCCGAGATTATTAACAATTTGATGAAAAACTTCACGCTGCTTTCCGGATGTTTGAAGTGTTAAATAAACAAATCCACCTGTCATAGGAATTGCGTTAAAATCTGTTATCATTCCTTGAACTCCCATAACATCGTTCAAAGCATGATTAAAATTAAGTGTGCCTTTAGAGTCTATTATAGCACAATACACATTATTAGACGCCCCTGCATCTATCCAAAAAATTTTGATTGATTTATTTTCGTTAGGAACAATCTTCACCAAATTTTTTGAAACTTGCGACGAATAAATTTTCATTCCTTTCAAAGAATGCTCAATATATCCTGTTGCGGTTAATTTCTGGTAGATTACGGTATAAACTGTTGGTGCACTTCTTTGTTTTTCGAGTACAACAACATGAGTGCCTCCGTCTTTATCAGTTGCCAAACTAAACGAAATAATTTCTTCGGAAGAAGTAAACAGTTCAATCCCTTCATCTTCCCACAATCTTTGACCGTTACTTTTGAGTAATTGTGCGTAAATGCTCTCTTCACCCGAACTTCTTTTCTGTTTCCATGCAACTACAACTATTCCTTGACTATAAAAGGCAGCCTGAGGATTAGTTTTAGGTGAATAACTTTCACTGATTGTTTTACCGTCAGCTCTGAAAGTAACATCGCCTCTAAGGTTAATATGTTGATAAAAAACCTCAGCCCTGCCTGAAGATTTAATATCTTCCCAAAAAATAAAAACACCTTCGTTCTGGTTTTCAACAGTAAAAATATTAATTGGGTTGTAAGTGTCAATTACTAAAGATTTTGGTACTGTTGGCTCGCTTGTCCATTGTGAATAAAGTGAACAACTAAAAAAAACAAGTATTAATAAAATTTTTGAATATAATTTCATATCTCTCCGGATTACTAATTCTTTATAGCGTAATCTTCGTTGAATTTTACGCTTACTAATTTAGAGATACCCTCTTCTTGCATGGTAACGCCGTAAAGAACATCAGCGGCTTCCATAGTTCTTTTATTGTGAGTAACTACAATAAATTGAGTATTGAGGCTAAATTCGCGTATTATGTTAGTAAAACGGTCTATATTAGCATCGTCAAGAGGAGCATCTATTTCGTCAAGAATACAAAACGGGGAGGGTTTTACGAGATAAATTGCAAAAAGTAATGCAATTGCCGTTAAAGTTTTTTCACCCCCGGAAAGAAGTTCAATTGATGTAGGTCTCTTTCCTCGGGGTTTAGCGATAATTTCAATTTTAGCTTCAAGAGGGTCAACCCCCTCTTCCAATTTCAGGTCAGACTCGTCACCGGGTCTGAACAGACTCTGGAAAATTCTGTTAAAATTTGTTCTTATCGCTTCAAAAGTCTCGAAAAACAGCCTTTGAGCCGTTTCGTTAATCTCTTCGATTGTTTTAATTAAATCTTTTTCTGCATCTATTAAATCATTTTTTTGTTGTGTAAAATCATCAAACCTGCTTTTCTCTTCAACAAATTCTTCATAAGCTAACAGGTTTACCGGACCAAGGTTTCGTAATTGTTCCTCAATCTGCCTTATTTCGGCTTTTACGGTTTTAATATCGTAATTTTCTTCGGGTTGAACGGGTTCAATTTGAACGGCATATTTTTCGAATATATTTTCAAAAATATTCTTGAGCTTTAAACTGTTTTCATGAATTTTTATATCAGCAGCGTGCATCAGTTCACTAACAGAATCTCTTTCGGCTCTAATTTGTTTCAATTTCTTTTCAATTTCTAAAGATTCAACTCTTTTTGCAGAATAGTTTTGCTCTATTCTGTTCTCATTTTGCTTTAAATTATCACGGCTTCTTTTAAGGTCGTCAAGGTCAACTTCCATATCGGCAATAGCACCGTCTAAGAGTTCTAACTCATTTTTAGAGTTAGCTATATCGTTCTCTTTTCTTTTGATGGAGCTTTTGAGTTGGTCAATTACTTCGGTATTACGAGTTATAAGGTTTACAGAGTTTCTTTTTTCGCCTGTCAATCTTTCTAATGAAATTTTTGCTTCATTAAATAAATTTTGGATGTTTTGAAAAGATTCTTCTAAAGTGCGTGATGATAATTCGAGCTCTTTTTGTGATTGTTCAGAAATAACTTTCTCGTTGTTTGCCTCTTCGGTTAATTTTACTGCTTCCGAAAGCTCATTTTGCAATCTATCTATTTCTGCATTATAATCATTATATGCAGATTTATTTTTCTCTAATTCGGCGGTGGTTAATTTACTCTCGTATTCAAGCTGTGAAATAGATTTATCAATCTGAACGAGCTCTATCTCAGCAGTTTTAATATTATTCTCGGCAGTTTTAAGGTCAATCTCTGCGGCTGAACTTTCAAGATTGGCTATCGCCTGTCTCTTATACACATCTGACGCTGCCGACGACGGA